>QEUR01000303.1 GCA_003577095.1 Acidobacteriota bacterium | reverse complement strand
GGCACCGGTCATGATCCGCCAGGCCTGGCCCGGCACGTGCTCGCGGGGCAGCGGGTCGCCCGCGGCGACGTCGCCGGAGACCGTCAGCAGGACGGGCGTCTCGGGGCCGGCACCCTCGAGGTCCTCGCGGCGCACGGCATACCCGTCCATCGAGGAGTTGTCGAAGCGCGGCAGGTCGGCGCGGCTGCGCACGTCCTCGGTCGTCACCAGCCCGTGCGCGCGGGCGACCGGCAGGCGCTCGGTGCCCACCGGCTCGATCTGGCGCAGGACGGCCTCGAGGTGCTCCTCGACGCTGATCATCGGCGGACCTTTCTCACGGGGACGGCTCTGCCAGCCTAGCCAGGGGCACAATGGCCGGATGAGCGACTCGCCCGTCCTGCCTCCCTACGAACCGACCGGCGACGTGGTGGCCGACAAGGCCACGTGGCGCGCCCTGGTGCGAGCGGCGCGCCGCTCCGTCGCGGACGCGTGGACGCCGCAGGCGCGGGCCGGGGCAGCGGCCGCGCTCGGGCGGGCGGGGCTCTCCTACCTGGAGGGGTATGCCGCACGCGCCCGCCGCGCGGGGGTGGCCGGGATGTGCGTGACCGCCTACGAGCCGATGCGCACCGAGCCGCCCGTGGACGGGCTGACGGCGGCGCTGCTGGAGGCCGGGGTCCGGGTGCTGGTGCCCCTCACCCTGGAGAAGCCGCGGCTGGACTGGGCCGACCTGACCGACCCCGACCGCCGCGCGCTCGGCGTGGAGGTGCTGGCGCAGGTCGACGTGGCCTTCGTGCCCGCGCTGGCGATCTCGACGGAGGGGGTGCGGCTGGGCCAGGGCGGGGGCTACTACGACACCACCCTGCCGCGGCTGCGCGAGCTCTCCGGCGGCGCACCCGTGGTGGTCTGCCTGCACGACCACGAGGTCGTGCCCGCGGTGCCCGCCGACGAGCACGACGCCGTCATGGACGCGGTCCTGCGCCCCTCCTCGGGGGTGGTCGCGGTGCCGGTCAGCCGGCCGGCTCGGCCGGCAGCAGGGTGAGCGTCTCCTCGGCGGCGTCCTCCACGGCCGCTCCACTGAACGGCCAGGGGTAGGTCTCCCCGTCGATCCAGGCCTGCGTCTGGTCCTTCCAGTGGGGGTGGAAGGGGTGGCCGGAGGTGCCGGTCTGGTCCACCCAGCGCGAGGCGTCCAGGTCCGCGAGGTCCACCACCATGCGCATCGACGGCGCGGAGGTCACCTCGAAGCTGTCGGTGGAGGCGTCCCAGTTCATCGCGTTGACCAGCGAGCTGCCTCCGCCTACCGCCTGCGGCGCCTGGCCGAAGACGTCGCCGACCACGGCCGGCACCGCGTCGCCGCTGAGCACCTCGTGCTCGAGACGGACCTGGTGCAGCTGCCCCCAGCTCCAGTCGTCGATGTCCTTGGACAGGGTGCGGGTCAGGTCGTCGCGGGCGGCGATCATCGCGGTGCGGATGACCTCGTCGCGGCTCTCCACCACCCCCGGCGTGCGCCGGTCGTCCCACCACGCGCTCCCGGGGCGCTCGAGCAGCTCCTGGAGCAGCTGCATCGACCGGGAGTTGCCGGTGGCGCCGAGCGTCGGCGGGAGCTCGTCGTCCAGGACGGTCTCGAGCAGGTTGTCGTAGACGGCGTAGAAGTAGGCCCGCCCAGGTCGATGGCGGTCAGGTAGGGGACGAGCACCTCGGCGAAGGGGTTGCGGTCGTCCAGCTGCAGCTGGGTCATCGCCTCGACGGTGAGGGGCGTCCCCGTCTCGATCTGCTCGGTGAGCAGGTCCAGGATCCGGGTGGAGCGGTAGCCGCGGTCGGGGTCCTGCGTGAGGAACGGCGTGTTGCCGCGGACCACGGCCTGGTTGGCGGCCACGATGACGCCGTCGGACGGGTTGTAGACCGAGGGCAGGTCCTCGAAGTCGACGTAGCCGCGCCAGTCGTAGGCCTCGTCCCAGCCCGGCGCCGGGTAGTAGCCGGGCGGTGTGCCGTGGGTGGCCGAGGTGCGGACCGGCACCAGGCCCGGCGCCTGGTAGCCGATGTTGCCGGCCGTGTCGGCGTAGAGCAGGTTCTGCGAGGGGGCGGCGAACAGCCGGGCGGCGTCGCGGAAGCCCTCCCAGTCGGTGGCCGCGTTGAGCGCGAAGACCGCCTCCCCGGTGCGGTTCGGCTCCAGCGCGGTCCAGGCGAGGGACACCTCGTAGTCGTTGGAGGTCTGCACGCCGTCCAGGGGCGCGTCCTCCCCGAGGTCCGCGACGGGGGCGATGACCTCCGAGACGATCGGCCCGTGCTCGGTCTCGCGAACGGTGATCGTCACGTCGTCGCCGCCGGCCACCTCGATGGTCTCCGTCCGCACGTCCGTCGGGACGTACTCGTCGCCGCGCAGGACCCGGTCCCCCCGCACGTCCTCGAGGTAGAAGTCGGTCACGTCGGGGTCGAGGTTGGTGAAGGCCCAGGCGATCGACTGGTTGTGCCCGATGATGACGCCGGGGTAGCCGGCGAAGGTGAACCCGCTGACGTCGAACGGACACCTCGGCCCGACCTCGCGGCAGTGCAGGCCGGCCTGCAGCCAGATCCCCGGCTGGGAGACCGCCAGGTGCGGGTCGTTGGCGATGAGCGGCCTGCCCGAGGCGGTGTGCTCGCCGGAGACGACCCAGGAGTTGGAGCCGACGCCCTCGCCGGTCCCGACGAGGGCCGGCACCGCGGCCATCGCCTGGACCGTGGCCTCCAGCGCCTGCTGGGCGTCGCCCGAGGCCAGGCTGTTGCGGGTCTCGTGCTCCACCGGGCCCGGAGGGGCGACCGGGTCGAGGAGGCCGGCCCGGTCGGCCGGGTCGAGCGCCTGGCCGGGCGGTGGTGCGGTGACCGGTCCGGAGGTCCCGCCGCGGGTGTCCCGCGGAGCGGTCGAGGGACGCTTGGGCGACCACTCCTCGAGGCTGAGGATCGGCGGGTGCTGCTCCACCGGGTAGTCGGGGTACAGCTCGTCGAGCTGGGACAGGCTGACCTTGCCCACCAGCCGTCCGCGGGCCAGCTCGTCGTCGTAGTTGCCGCGCAGGTCCCAGGCCATCGCCTTGAGCCACGCCAGGGAGTCCACCGGGTCCCACGGCTCGACCCGGTAGCCGGGCGCGGAGGTGGCCAGCACGACATACTCCAGACCCATCCTCGAGGGTGAGCCCTGCTGCTCGATGTAGGCGTTGACACCGGCGGAGTAGGCCTGCAGGTAGCCGCGCGCCACGGGGTCGAGCATCGGCAGCTCCTGCTCGGCGACCCGGCGCCAGCCCAGGGTGCGGATGACCTTGTCGGTCTGCAGGCCGCCCTCGCCGACCAGCTCGGACAGGCGGCCGCTGACGACGTGGCGCCGCAGGTCCATCTGGAAGAAGCGGTCCTGGGCGGCGACGAAGCCCTGCGCGCGGAAGAGGTCCTCGGGGGTGTCGGCGTAGATGTGCGCCACGCCCAGCGCGTCCCGGACCACCTCGACCTCGCCGGTGAGCCCGGGGATGTGGATCTCGCCGCTCACCTGCGCGAAGGACCGCCGCGTCAGGCCGACCCCGAGCACGGCCGTGGCGACGGAGACGACGACCAGGATCGCCACCACCGGCACGGCCACGCGCTGCCACACGGGTCGGGACACGCGCCCAGCGTAGGTCACGATGCGGGTCGGGGGCGGGACCGGACGTAGAATGCGGCCTCGTGCCCACCTACTCCTACATGTGCAAGGACTGCGGCCACGCGTTCGACGTCCAGCAGGCCTTCAGCGACGACGCCCTGACCGTCTGCCCGAGCTGCTCCGGCCCGCTGCGCAAGGTCTTCAGCGCGGTCGGTGTCGTCTTCAAGGGGTCCGGCTTCTACCGCACGGACTCGCGCAGCTCCTCGTCCGGGTCGTCCTCGAGCCCGTCCTCGTCGGGGTCGTCCTCGTCGGGGTCCGCCGACGGCTCGTCCGGGTCGTCCGCGGGGAGCTCGTCCTCCGGCGGGTCCGGCGACAAGCCGGCAACGACGTCGTCGTCGGGATCCTCGTCGGGCGCGGGCTCGTCCACACCCCCCAAGGCGTCGGCCTCCTCGTCCACAGGCGCCGCCTGAGTCCTGCCGGCCGGGCCGTCCGGTCCGTAGCGTCGGTGGCGTGCCCGTCGCCGACCTGCTCCCCGCCCCTCGTCGCCCCCGTCCCCGTCCTGCTCGGGGACGGCCCGGTCCACGCCGCCTCCTCTCGGCGGTCCTGGCCGCGCTCGCCGTGGCGGGCACCGGGTATGTCGCGCTCGGTCACCGCGTCGACGGCGACCGGCAGGTGGTGGTCGCCACCGCCCGGGTTCCCATCGGCACGGTGATCTCCGGTGCCGACGTGGAGCTGCGCAGCCTCGCCGGCGACGCCGTGCCCGAGGGCGCGCTGGCGACCACCGGTCAGGCGGTGGGCCTGCCCGCGGCCGCGGTGCTCTCGCCCGGCGAGGTGCTGACCGGCCACGACGTGCGCACGGGGTCGCTCCTCGCCGGACGGGACCCCGGGGAGGTGGCGCTCTGGCTCCCGGTCCCCGAGCCGCAGGTGGTCGCGGCCCTCGCCCCCGGCGACCTCGTCGACGTGCTGTCCCCCGTCGACGGCACGACGGTGCTCTCCTCCGTGCCGGTCCTTGCCACGCCGGCCGACGGGCGTGCTGCGACGGGGCTGGCCGCCGTCACCGGAGGCGGCGCTGCCGGCGGCGGCTCCCCGG
>QEUR01000302.1 GCA_003577095.1 Acidobacteriota bacterium | reverse complement strand
CCGGCGCGGCGCTGAGCCGCGACCCGAGGGCGCCCGAGCCAGGGAGCCCGGAGACCATGCCCGCGAGGGTCGCCAACGACCCGCACACCACGATGGGGCTCTCGCTGGAGAGCAGCGTGGCGCCGGGCACCCTGCCCAGGCTGCGGTTCGGCCACGACTACCGCGTGCGCCTGCGGGAGGTCGACCTGGCCGGCGGCGGTCCGACCCTGGCGGAGGCCGACTCGTGGATGGCCTCGCCCGCCGCGGCGACCCCTGCCGTGCCCGCCCAGGGGGCCACGGCATACCTGCGCTTCGAGCCCGTGCCGGCACCGGCGGTCGTGCCGGCCCAGCCGTTCGGCGAGGGTGCCTCGGCGCTGCGGCTCGTCGTGCGCAGCGACGCGGGGACCGACCCCGAGGGGTATGCCGTCTCCACCGCCGGCGAGCTGGCCGGGCTGGGGCTGGAGCCCTACCGGCCGCACGACGACCGGCACGTCGCCCCGCCCAAGGCCTCCTTCGAGACGGCCGAGCGGCACGGCATGTTCGACGCCGTGATGGCCGGGGACGGGACGCCGCCCCCACCCGCGCGGCTGGCCGAGATCCGGGACGCCTACCGGGTCGCCGCGCGCGAGAAGGGCACCTTCGACGACCCGACCCTGCCCGGCGCGCAGGTCGTGGAGATCCCCGCCGGCCCGGAGGGCGGCCCCGAGCCCCGGGAGGCGCGGGCGCCGGCGCGCTACGTGGTGCTGGACACGCCGACGGTGGACCTGCCCTACCTGCCCGACCCGCTCGCGGCGGCCGTCCTGCTGCGCGGCCTGCCGGGCACCCCCGAGGAGGGGCTGCGCGTCGAGACCGCCGGGGACGTCTGGCACCGGCCGCGGCCGTTCCGGCTCCGCCTAGCCGGGACCGGACCGGACGGGGAGGCGCGGACCGACTGGGACGAGGCCTCCCGCGTGCTTACCGTGACGCTCCCCCAGGCCACGACCGTGCGGGTGCGCCTGCTGTCGGTCGTGGAGCGGACCGACCTGATGGGCGTGCTGCGCTGGTGCGAGGAGGAGCTCGTCGGCGACGACCTCGACCGGGCCGTCGGGCTCATCGAGGAGAACCGCTCCTGGCTGGTCACGCCGTGGCACGAGCTCGAGCTGGTCCACGCCGTGCAGCATCCACTGGTGGTGCCGGACCTCGAGGCGCTCACCGGTGACCGGGGACACGGACGGACCACCTTCGACCTCGCCGGCGTCGTCCCGGTCGACGTCGCGAGCACCGAGCGCGTCGAGCTCGCCGGCAGCTGGTCGGAGTGGGTCGACGACCCGGACGAGCCGGCGGGGCCGGACGGCAGCACGGGACCGCGACGGGTGTCGCTGGCGTCCACGGCGTTCGTCCTGCCGATGGCACGGGTCCTGGCGGCACCGCCGGACCAGGAGGGCTCGGCGGTGAGCCTGCTGGACGGGCGCCGGGTCAGCTTCGCCACCCGGCCGCCCGAGCTCGGCGACTGGACCTGGCCTCCCGCGCACGAGTTCGGCGACACCCGCCACCGGACGGTCTCCTACGCCGTGACCGCGGCCTCCTCCTTCCGCGAGGACTTCCCGGCCGCCTGGCTGTCGGAGCCCGGACGGACGAGCGTCACCGGCGCCGCGGTCGTGCTCGACGTGCCCAGCTCGGCGGTGCCGCCGCCGCCCGAGGTGCTGCACGCCATACCGACCATGGGGTGGGACTCCTCCACGGAGGGCGGACGCGTGACGGTGACCCGGCGCGGGGGCGGCGTGCGCATCTGGATGGCGCGCGGCTGGTACGCCTCCGGCGACGGCGAGCTCCTCGGCGTCGTGGTCGGCGGCGCGGTCGTGGCGCCGGAGGTGGAGGACTACGACCGGATCTCGATCCTCGCGGCCGACCCGGCGCGCCGGGGCGTGGTGCCGGAGAACCTGACGCCCGAGCTCGTCCTCGGCGGGACCACCACCTCCCCCGACCTACGGCTGCCCGGCGGCACCGGGACGGTGCGTGTGGCGGGCTTCGAGCCGGTCTTCGACGAGTCGTCGCAACGCTGGTACGTGGACGTCGACGTCGACACGGGAGCGGCCTACCAGCCGTTCCTGCGGCTGTCGCTGGTGCGCTACCAGCCGAGCTCGCTGCCGCGCTGCCACCTGTCCGCGTCGGTGCTCGTGGACATCCTGCAGACGCTGCCGGACCGCGTCGCGACCGTCGTGACCAGCCCGGACGACCCCGCCGCGCGCACCGTGACCGTCGTCGGACCGTCCTACGACGCCGTCGCCGACCCCGACGGCATGCGCACCGATCCCGCCTCGCTCGCCCGGATGACGGTGCGGGTGCAGCGACGCGACCCCGCGGTCGCCGACGAGGAGCTCGGGTGGGTCGACGACGAGACGGGCGCGGTCGAGCTCGACGTCACCCGGGAGGGCGGCGTGGCGACGTGGTCCGGGCGGGTGGGCGTCCCCACCGACGGCGCCCCGGCCCGCCTGCTCGTCCTCGAGGAGGAGCGCTGGTCCACCGACGCGGGCGTCGGCGACGGCTCGGGGTCCGTCGCCAGGGTGGTGTATGCCGCGCACGTGCCGGTCACCTAGGGTCACCGGTCGCCGGGCGGGACCCGGCGGGAAGGAGAGCATCATGAGCCTGGTCGCAGCACGGTTCCTGGCCCAGCCCACGCTGGTCCGGTGCGTCACGGAGGGCTACCGGGTGATGGCCGGCGAGCCCGACACGGGCGCGGTCCGCACCCTGCAGCGCTCGCTGCTCGGGCTGGGCTACGACACCGGCGGCGTCGACGGGCAGTTCACCGACGCCACCTCGCAGGCGCTGGTCGACTTCAAGACCGACGAGGGGCTCAGCCCGAACGACCCGGTCGCCTCCACCGGCACGGTCGGCCGGCTGGACACCTACTACACCGACGAGCCGGCCGACCCCGACCTGCCGGACCCGTCGACGACCGGGCTGGTCGAGCTGCTGGGCGCCGCCATGGAGACCGCGGGGACGTGGCTCGACCTCGCCGTCGCCGACGTGGCGGGCGGCTCGCCGGACATGCTGCAGCGCGTCGAGGCGCTCTTCCACCCCAGCCGGA
>QEUR01000301.1 GCA_003577095.1 Acidobacteriota bacterium | reverse complement strand
GGGTGGACGGAACACGGAGACTTCCCGGCGCGGATCGAGAGCTACCGGCCGCCGTCGGCCTTCGCCTTCAGGTGGGGCACGCCCGGCGAGCCGATCCGGGAGGACAACTCCACGACCGCCACCTTCACCCTCGTGGAGGACGGGGAGGGGACGCTGCTCACGGTCGTGGAGAGCGGCTTCGACGCCCTCGGGGAGCTCGCGGGCCGCCGGGCGGCGATGGAGGACCACGCCCAGGGCTGGGTGGAGGAGCTCGACGAGCTCGTCGCGCACGTGGTGGCGCTCGGCGGCGGCACCGGGCTGCGGCCGGTCGCGGACGTGGACCGTGGCCGGATCGTGCGCAGCGTCCTGGTCCGTGCCCCTCGACCCACCACCTGGTCGGTGCTCACCGACCCCGCGGCGATCGAGGCGTGGTGGGGGCACCCCGCGCGTTTCGAGGGCGGCATCAGGCAGGGGGCGGTGGGCACGTTCGAGTGGACCGGGCACGGACTCATGCCGCTGGTCGTCGAGCGCGCCGACGAGCCGGAGCGCCTCGACCTGCGCTGGGGCGGGCCCGGCGAGGAGAGCCCCGGCCCGGACGCCTCGCTGGTGTCCTTCACCCTCGCGGCCGTCGGCGGGGACCGCACCCTCGTCACGGTCGCCGAGACGGGGTTCTCCTCGCTGGAGGGCGCCGCCCGCCGGGCCGCGATGGAGGAGGACGCCGCGGGCTGGACCAGCGTGCTCGACAGCCTGGTCCGCCACGCCGAGCGGGTGGCGGCATGAGACCCGTCCCGGCTGCCCCGCCCTCCCCGGTCGCCCGGTGCGCGGCGCTGGCCGACGAGACCAGGTGGGAGGTGCTGCGCCGGCTCGGGCAGGAGCCGCTGTCGGCCTCCGAGCTGGCGGAGACCATGCCGGTCAGCCGGCAGGCGATCGCGCGGCACCTGGGGGTGCTGCTCGAGGTCGGCCTGGTGGAGCAGGCGCGCGAAGGGCGGCAGGTGCGCTACCGCGCCCTGGGTCAGCAGCTCACCCGCCTCGCCCGCGACCTCGAGACCGTCGGACGGGCCTGGGAGCAGCGCCTGGACCGGCTGCGCGTCATGGCCGAGGAGCAGGCGGGCAGGGACAGCTCAGGCGGGTGAGCGGCCGGCGGCGAGGCGCTGGCGCAGCGCCTCGTAGAGCAGCACCGTGCCGGCGTTCGCGGCGTTGAGCGACGAGGCCGCTCCCGCCATCGGGATGGCCGTCACCAGGTCGCAGGCCTCGAGCCAGGCCGCGGACATGCCGCGCGTCTCGTTGCCCACGACCAGCACGGTGGGCCCGGTCAGCGGGGTGTCGGGCAGCGGTGTCGCACCCCTCTCGTCGGCACCGACCACCCGCACGGCCGTGCCCCGTTCCCGGTGCTCCGCCACCCAGTCGAGCACCGGTCGGTGCGAGGCCAGTGCGATGACGGGTATGGCGAAGACCGACCCGGTGCTCGCGCGCACCGACGCCGGGTCCCACGGGTCGGCGCCGTGGCCGGTGGTCACCACGGCGGAGGCCCCGAGCGCGTCGGCCGAGCGGACGAGCGAGCCGACGTTGCCGGGGCCGGAGGGCCGGTCGAAGATGACGACCAGCGTGTCGTCGCCGGCCCCGAGCGTGGTCAGGTCGTGCGCGGGCAGATCGACGACGGCGAGGATCTCGGGCGGCCCGTCGTCGCGTCCACCCAGCCGGGCCATCAGCTCGGGAGCGACGGTCACGACCCTGGCCGGGACCTCGCGCATGAGGTCGCGGGCCCAGCTCGAGGGGTGCGGCCGACCGTCGAAGAGCAGCGTCCGCACCCGGTGGCCGTGCTCGACCGCGAGGGTGACCGGCCGGACGCCCTGGACGAGCACCTGGCCGGACCGGTGCCGCTTGGTGCGGTTGGTCAGCAGCGCCTCCCACTGCTGGAAGGTCGCGTTGGCGCGCTCGACCCGTCGTGGGGTGGTGCGACCGTCGGCGCGGCCGGGGCGGTTCGGCACGTCTGCTCCTCCTGGGGCGGTGGACCTGCCCACCCTAGGCGCGGGGACGCCTACAGGTTCGCGACCCACTCGCCGTAGAAGAGCCCGAGCCCGACCACGACGCAGCTGCCGGCGATGATCCAGAAGCGGGCGACGATCGTCACCTCGGCCCACCCGAGCAGCTCGAAGTGGTGGTGCAGGGGCGCCATCCGGAACACGCGGCGGCCGGTCAGCTTGAAGCTGATCACCTGGATGATGACCGACGCGGTGACGATGACGAAGAGCCCGCCGAGGATCACCAGGAGCAGCTGCGTGCGGGTGAGGATCGCCATACCCGCGAGGGCGGCGCCGAGGGAGAGCGAGCCGGTGTCGCCCATGATGATCCGCGCCGGCGCGGCGTTCCACCACAGGAAGCCGAAGCAGGCGCCGGCGATCGCGCAGGCGACCACCGCGAGGTCGAGCGCGTCGGCCACCGGGTAGCAGCCCGGGCCGGGGGAGAGCTCGCAGCCCTGGTGGTGCTGCCAGGTGGCGATGACCGTGTAGGCGCCGAAGACCATGACGGACGCGCCGGTGGCCAGGCCGTCCAGCCCGTCGGTGATGTTGACGCCGTTCGACGCGCCGGCGATGAGCACGTTGGACCAGAGCAGGAAGAGGACCACCGCGACCACCGGGCCGGCGAGGGCGAGGTCGAGCCGGGTGTCGCGCACGAAGGAGATCGCGGTCGAGGCCGGCGCCCGGCCCTGGTCGTCGGTGACCAGCAGCGCGGCCAGGGCGAAGACGACGGTGATCACGGTCTGGCCGACGAGCTTCTGCGGGGCGGTCAGGCCCAGGCTGCGCTCCTTGCGGATCTTGGTGTAGTCGTCGAGGAAGCCGATCAGGCCCAGCCCGGTGAGCAGGAAGAGCACGAGCAGCGCGCTGAGCGAGACGTCGGGACGGGTCACCCGCAGCGCGCCCGCGGAGTCGAGGAGGAAGAGGGCTCCGTGCGAGAGGAAGTAGCCGGCGATCGCCGCCCCGATGATCACCGCGTCGCCCATGGTCGGCTTGCCGCGCTTGACGTGGTGGTGGGTCAGGTCGTCGCGGATGAACTGGCCGTAGCTGTGCCGCACC
>QEUR01000012.1 GCA_003577095.1 Acidobacteriota bacterium | reverse complement strand
TTGACGACGAAGCCGCGCAGGTGCCGGCGCAGCCGCTCGGGCAGCAGCGCCCAGGTGCCGAAGGCGGAGGCGAACGAGCCGCCGCGGTCGATGTCGACGACGAGCACCGCCGGCAGCCCGGCGGCCTCGGCGAGCGGCAGGTTGACGACGTCGCGGTCGAGCAGGTTGATCTCGGCGGCGCCCCCGGCCCCCTCGAGCACGACCACCTCGTGGTCGCGCCGCAGCGAGGTCAGCGCGTCGAGCACGGCCGGACGCACCCGCTCGACCCGGTCGCCGAAGCCCGCCGCGTCGTCCACGCCGATCTCCTCGCCCATGACGACCACGTGCGAGGTGCGCAGGCCGGAGGGCTTGAGCAGCACCGGGCCCATCCGCCGGTCGAGCTCGACCCGTGCGGCGACGGCCTGCATGGCCTGCGCCCGGCCGAGCTCGCCGCCGTCGGAGGTGACGGCGGAGTGGTTGGACATGTTCTGGGCCTTGAACGGCGCCACGTCCACGCCGCGCCGGGCGAGGGCTCGGCACAGCGCGGTGACGACCGTGGACTTGCCGGCGCCGCTGGTCGTCCCCAGCACCATCACCGCGCCGGTCGGGCGCGGGACGGTGTCCTCAGTAGTCGATGCCACGGCGGGCGCGGATTCCCTTCTCGAAGGCGTGCTTGACGGGGACCATCTCCGTCACCGTATCCGCCACGTCGACGATCGCCTGCGGCATCTCGCGGCCGGTCAGGAAGACGCTGACGTGCTCCGGCCTGCTCGTCAGCACCTGGACCACCTCGCTGACGTCGATCCAGCCCCAGTTCAGCGGGTAGGACACCTCGTCGAGCATCACCATCGTGTGCTCGCCCGCGGCGATCAGCTCGCGGGTGAACGCCCACGCCGCGACCGCCTTGGCGCGGCTCTCGTCGAGGTCGTCGGACTCCCAGGAGAAGCCGTCGCCGGCGGAGAACCAGTCCACCCCGAGCCGGCGCAGCATCGCCTCCTCGCCGGTGCGCCACCTCCCGGACTTGATGAACTGCACGACCGCGGTCGGCCAGTCGCGGCCGCGGCTGCGCAGCAGGGTCCCGAAGGCGGCGGTCGACTTGCCCTTGCCGTGCCCCGTGGTGACGAGGACGAGCGAGGGGGCCGAGCGCAGGGCGCGCCGGTCGTAGGGCCGCTCGGTGCGCGGCTCGGCGTGGTCGGGCATGGGCTCGACGGGCTCGGCGGACATGGTCACGAGACCTCCTGGTCGGTCTGGGCGCCCTGGCGCCGGTCGGCGAGGGAGACGGGGGCGGTCGGGGTATGCCGTGCCGCCCGGGGCGCGGGCACGACCACCAGGTGGCCGTCCAGCTCGTGCACGCGCACGGGGTGGCCGTAGACCCGGGAGACCAGGTCCTCCTCGAGCACCTCGCGGGGAGCGCCGACGGCGGCGAGCGAGCCGCGGTCGAGGAGTGCGAGCCGGTCGGAGTAGCGGGCGGCGGTGCCGAGGTCATGCATGGCGGCGACGACGGTGAGGCCGTCCTCGTGGCGCAGCTCGTCGACGAGCTCGAGCACCTCGACCTGGTGGCCGACGTCGAGGGCGCTGGTCGGCTCGTCGAGGAGGAGCACCGGCGACTGCTGGGCGAGCGCGCGGGCGATGACGACGCGCTGGGCCTCCCCGCCGGAGAGCTGGAGGACGGGTCGCCCGGCGAAGGAGGCCAGGCCGAGCCGCCGCAGCACGTCGGTGGCCACGCGGCGGTCGGCGGCGGACTCCTGGCGGAGCCAGCCCAGGTGGGCGGTGCGGCCGAGGAGGACGTACTCGACGACGGTCATCCCCGGCGGCAGCTCCGGCGACTGCGGCATGAGCGAGAGGTCGGTGGGGCCGGGCCGGCCGCCCTGGCCGAGCTCGACGCCGCCGGCGCTGGGCACGAGCCCGACGAGCGCGCGCAGCAGCGTGGACTTGCCCGAGCCGTTGGGGCCGATGAGGCCGAGCCACTCGCCGGTGCGCAGCTCCAGGTCGACGCCGCGCAGCACCTCGGTGCCGTCGTAGGCGACCCGCAGGTCGTGGACCCGGAGGGCGCTGGAGGGGGTCAGGGTGGGGATGCTCATGCGCCGTACCTCCCGCGCCACAGCACGATGCAGAAGAAGGGGGCGCCGACGAAGGCGGTGATGACCCCGACCGGCAGCTCGGCGGGGGCCGCCAGGGTGCGCGCCCCGATGTCGACGAAGGCCAGGAAGGCCGCGCCGACCAGTGCCGACAGCGGCACGAGCGCCCGGTAGGAGTGCCCGACGAGGAGCCGCACGACGTGCGGGGTCACCAGCCCGACGAAGGCGATGAGCCCGCTGACCGACACCGCGGAGGCGGTCAGGAGCGTGGCGGCCGCGACCACGACCAGGCGTGAGCGCGCGGGGTGCAGTCCCAGGGAGCGCGCCTCGTCGTCGCCGAGGCGCAGCACGTCCAGGTGCCGGGCGTGCAGGAGCAGCACGACACCGGCCAGGGCGACGTAGGGCAGCAGCAGCACGACGGGGTGCCAGCCGTTGGTGGCCAGGCGCCCGAACAGCCAGGAGAGGACCTCGCGGGAGCGCGACTCGTCGAGCTTCTGGATCGCGTAGGTCTGCGTCGCGGAGAAGAGCGCGGCCATCGCGACGCCGGCGAGCAGCAGCGTCGCCGGGTCGCGGAAGGACCCGCGCGCCACGACCACCGAGGCGGTCACGGCGACGAGCGCGCCGAGGAAGGCGGCCGCGGGGAGTGCGTCGACCGGCCCCCAGGACAGGTCGAGCCCGAAGCCGAGCGCGAGCACGGCACCGAGCCCGGCGCCGGCCGAGACGCCGAGCAGGTAGGGGTCGGCCAGCGGGTTGCGGAAGACGCCCTGGTAGCCCGCGCCGGCCATCGCCAGCGACCCCCCGACGAGCGCGCCGAGCACCGTCCGGGGGAGGCGGATCTGCCACAGCACCGCCTGCTGCTGGTCGGTGAGCGTCTGGTGCAGGTGGACGCCGGGCAGCGCGTCGAGCAGCGACCGGACCACCCCCTCGACCGGCAGCCCGGCCGCCCCCTGGGTGACGGACACCATACCGACGAGGAGGAGGACTGCCACCGACCCCAGGACGGCCGCCGCGGGCAGCCGGAAGGCGCGCTCGGCCGCGCGGTCCAGCTCGTCGACCGTCCTGGGTGGGTAGGTGGTGCTCATCGGGTATGCCGTGCGCTCGCGCCGGGCGTCCTGGTCGTCGTCAGCGTCCAGCCGGGACCGCGGCTGCGGTCATCGCCTCGGCGACGGTGGTGACCAGCTGCGGCAGGCGGGGGCCCCACCGGGAGGCGATGTCGGAGGAGACGACGACGATGTTGCCGTTCTTGACCGCGTCGATCTGGTCCCAGCCGGGGCGCGCCGCGACGTCCTCTGGCGTGTAGCCGACCAGGTCCTGGATGACGATGAGCTGCGGGTTGGCCTCGATGATGGCCTCCTCGGTCAGCTGCGGGTAGCCGGTCTGGTCGCTGTCGGCCTCGTCGGCGATGTTGGTCGCGCCCATCTGCGCGTAGACCGAGCCGATGAAGCTGTTGCTGCTCGCGGCGAAGAGGGTCTGGTCGACCTCGTGGTAGATCCGCAGGTCCAGGTCGGTGGGCGCGGCGGCGAAGGCCTCGTCCATCTCGGCGCGCATCGTGGCGATCGCCTCGGCGGCGTCGTCGACGTGGCCGGTGGCCAGCCCGAGGGCCGCCATCCCGTCGTAGCCGCTCTCGACGTCGGTCGGGGCGGCGTTGACGATGACCGGGACGTGGACCTGGCTGAGCGAGGCGACGATGTCGTCGATGTCGTTGGCGACGACTACGAGGTCGGGTTCGTAGGCGACGATCGCCTCGACGTTGGGCTCGTAGCCGGACAGGTCGGTGGTCGGGGCGTCCTCGGGGTAGGTGGACCACTCGTCGGCGGCGACGACCTGGTCGCCGGCGCCGATGGCGAAGAGGATCTCGGTGGCCGAGGCCGACAGCGAGACGATGCGCTCGGGGCGCTCCTCGATCGTCACCTCGCCGGCGGGGGTGTCCACGGTGACCGGGAAGGCGTCGGGCGCGGCCCCGGTGCCGTCGGCGGTGCTGCTGGTGCCGTCGGCGGCGTCGCCGCTCGCGGCGGCGTCCGGGGTGGTGGTGCCGCTCGTGCTGCCGTCGTCGCCGGTGTCGGTGGCGCAGCCGGTGAGGGCGAGCGCGAGGGCCGCGGCGAGCGCGGTCGTGAGGCGGAGGGGGCGGGGGTGCGTCATCTGCTGTCGTTCTCCTGTCGGTCGAGGCTGGTGCTTCGCTCGAGCGACAGGACGTCAGATGCGGGCCCGTCGTCCGAACCGGCCCTTGGGTCCTCGAGGGCGAGTGGTGCGGATCGTCGAGCAGCTCGACCGGACTCGGCAGCCGCTGAGCTCTGGGCTCGGGGCTGCTCCACCGTTGCGGGTCAGTGCCGGGTTCTCACCGGACTTCGCCTGCTCGACGTATACAGCATACACGCTCGCGCGCGCATCCTGTGCCAGACACGGTAGCCCAGCCGGACGCCGTGCGGTGCGGCCGGCCGTGCTCACCCGACCGGGCACCAGGCGTGCGTCAGCGGCGCCCGAGCGCCGCGTCCAGGCGCTCGAGCCCCACCTCGTCCGGGACAGCCACCCGGTAGGTTCCCGGCAGGCCGAAGCTCGTGCAGTCGCGCACCAGCACGCCGTGCGGTGCGAGCTGTTCGCGCAGACTGCTGCTCGGGTCGTGCACGAGCACCCAGGGCGCGTCGGCGGCCTCGACGGTCAGCCCGTGGGCGCGCAGCAGGTCCACGAGCTCGCGCCGGAGCCGCGCGACCTCGCCCGCCCAGGCCGGCAGGTCGGCCGAGGCCAGCAGGTCCGGCAGGACGGCCAGCGCCAGGGTGCTCACCGACCAGTGGGGCTGCCGCCGGGCGCAGGCCTGCACGACGTCGGGGTCGGCGAGCACGTAGCCGAGCCGCAGCCCCGGGCAGTGGAAGGTCTTGGTCAACGAGCCGACGACCGTGACCCCCTCCCGTCCTGCCGTCCAGCGACCCGTGGCCAGGGCGTAGAACGCCTCGTCCCACACGTCGGCCTCCTCCCCGGGTCCGGCCAGGACGCCGGTGGGGCTGTGCGGGTCCGTGCGCCAGCGCGGACCCTCCGCGCCGCGCGGGTGCAGGCCGAACTCCGGCTCGCTGCGCACCCCGCCACCGAGCACCTGGGTGACCAGGTGGATGGCCTCGCTGCCGCCGTTGGTGAGCAGCAGCCTTTCCGGGCCGACGCCGAGCGTCGTCGCGAGCAGCTCGGTGGCGGGGGCCGGGTCGGGGTACCGGTGGAGGGCGTCCAGGTGGCGCAGCAGGTGACGCTCCACGGGCGGCGCGACCGGGTTCATGTTCTGGGACAGGTCCAGCAGGTCCGCAGGGTCCAGCCCCAGGGCCGCCGCGACGGCGAGCCCGTCGCCCCCGTGCGCCCCGGACGGGGGGACGACGGGTGCTGCCGGCCCGGTCCGCCCTGCGTGCGCTTCGTCGACGGTCATGGCGTCTCCTGGCTGGCCGTGGGTCGTCTTGACCCTGGTCACGATACGGGGCATCCTGTATTCACGCAGTCCTGCCCCAGGAAGCTGGTCAGAACCCAGCACTGGCGCGCAACCGTAGACCGGATCCCCGGTGAGTCGGACACTGGGCGGACCGCATCCCGTCTTGAGTCGTCGCGCACACGGCCTGGGTCCTGGCACAGCGTGTCACGGTCCCCGCCGAGAAGGAGTGGGGATCGATGCAGGTTGCTGCCACGAGGGGTCAGGGCCCGGTGCTCCGGGGGGCCATCGAGGAGCCGCCGACCGTGGGGGAGCTGGTCCTGGACCGGCTGCGTGAGGCGGTCATGAGCGGCGAGATCCGACCGGGTGCCCGGCTGCGGCAGGTCGCCCTGGCGGACGCGCTCGGAGTCAGTCGCATGCCGGTGCGGGACGCCATCACCGCACTCGTCGCCGAGTCCCTGCTGGTGGAGGTGCCCGGAGGCGGGGTCATGGTCCCTGTGCTCACGCCGGCGGAGCAGGACGGTCTGCTCTCCCTGCGGGAGCTGCTGGAGCGCCATGCGCTCCAGGTCCTCGGGGACCGTCCGGCCACCGCCCGGGAGGGCGCCGTCGGTGAGGGCCCGACACCCGGACCGGGTGCCGTCCGCGAGCACATCAGGTTCCACCGCACCCTCTGCGAGTCGGTGGGCGACCGGCATCTCAGCTCCGCCCTGGCGACGGTCTGGCCGTCGCTCGAACGCGTGATGTCCGGTGCGGGCGACCTGCCGCAGGAGGTCATCGACTCCGACGCCGCGCTGCGCCGTCTCCTCCTCGTCGGGCAGCACCGCCGGGCGGCCGCGGCGGTCGAGGAGCAGTTCCTGATCGTGCGCGGCTGGCTGGACCCGGGCGGTCGGGAGGCGCCCGGACCGCACGCGGCGGTCGGCTGAGGACGGGCCGGGCCGCGGCCCGTCGGACAGCAGGAGGAGGGCCGGCCCCGCCGGCCCTCCTCCCTCCGATCCTGCCGCGCTCAGTAGACGGGGGTCTCGGTGTAGCTGCCGAAGATCTCGCGCAGCGCACCGGTGATCTCACCCATCGACAGGTGCGCCCGCACGGCCTCGATCGTCGCCGGCATGATGTTCGCGCTCGGGTCCTTGGCCACCCTCAGCAGCTCCTTCATCGCCGCGTCGGCGCGGTCGGCGTCGCGGTCGGCGCGGACCTGCTTGACCCGGGCGATCTGGCGGGCCTCCGACTCGGGGTCCAGCTTGTGGACCTCGATCTTCTCGTCCGCGCCCTCGTCGACGTACTTGTTGACGCCGATGACCGGTCGGTCGCCGCTGGCCTTGCGCTTGGCGTAGTCGTAGGCGGAGTCGCTGATCTCGCGCTGGAAGAAGCCCTCCTCGATCGCCTTCTCGACGCCGCCCATCTCCTCGACCTGCTTCATGTAGCGCTCGATGCCCTTCTCCATCTCGTCCGTCAGGGCCTCGACGTAGTAGGAGCCGCCCAGCGGGTCGATGACGTTGGTCACGTTCGTCTCGTCCGCGATCACCTGCTGGGTGCGCAGGGCGATCTTCATCGCCATCTCGCTCGGGATGGTGTAGGCCTCGTCCAGGCCGTTGGTGTGGAGCGACTGCGCGCCGCCCAGCACCGCGGACAGCGCCTGCAGGGCGGTCCGGATGATGTTGACGTTGGGCTGCGGCTTGGTCAGCGTGGCCGCCGCGGTCTGCGCGTGGAAGCGCATCCTCATCGAGGCCGGGTTCTTCGCCCCGAACCGCTCCTTCATCATCTTGGCGTAGTAGCGCCGCACGGCACGGAACTTGGCGACCTCCTCGAAGAGGTCGGCCTGGCTCACGAAGAAGAAGGACAGGCGGGGGGCGAAGTCGTCGACGTCGACCCCGCTGGAGGTGACCAGGTCCACGTAGGCCGCCGTGTCAGCCATCGTGAAGGCGATCTCCTGCAGCGCGTTCCCGCCCGCCTCGGAGATGTGGTACCCGCTGATGTTGATCGGGTTGTAGCGCGCCATGTGCTCGGCGCAGTAGACGATGCAGTCCCTCACCAGCCGCAGGCTCGGCGTGACGGGGAAGATCCACTCCTTCTGGGCGATGTACTCCTTCAGGATGTCGTTCTGGATGGTGCCCGAGAGCTTGTTGAGGTCCATGCCACGGTCCTCGGCCACGGCGATGTACATCGCCAGCAGGATCCATGCCGACGGATTGATCGTCATCGACACCGAGATGTTCTCCAGGTCGATGTTGTCGAAGAGGGCCTCCATGTCCGGGAGCACGTCGATGGCCACGCCCTCCCGGCCGACCTCGCCGAAGCTCATCGGATGGTCGCTGTCGTACCCCATGAGGGTCGGCATGTCGAAGTCGATGGACAGCCCCGTCTGCCCCTGCGCGATGAGGTACTGGAAGCGCTGGTTGGTCTCCTCCGCCTGCCCGAAGCCGGCGATCTGGCGCATCGTCCAGGGCCGGCCGCGGTACATCGTCGGGTAGGGCCCACGGGTGAACGGGAACTGCCCGGGCAGGCCGATCTCGTCGAAGGACGCGGGCAGGTGCGCGGGGGTGTACACGCGCTCGACCGGCAGGCCGCTGCCGGAGACATAGCTGTCCCGGGACTCCGGGGTCCGGGCGAGGAACGAGGCCAGCTCGTCCTCCTCCCAGGCCTTCAGCTGGGCGGTGACTTCCTGGACGAGGTCCTCGCTCGCGAGGGGGTTGCGCTTGGTCATGAGGTGCCTTCCTTCGGGATCGGGCTGGTCTGCGGAGGGTTGCCGGCGGTGTCGACGCCGAGCAGCTGACGGGCGGCGGTGAGGGGGTCGGTGCGACGGTGTGCGACCTGCTCGACCGCGGCATCGAAGTCCGGTTTGCCCGGACGGAGGTCGCGCAGGGCGACCTCCTCGGCGGCCCAGCGCACGCGCGTCGTGGAGATGCGCCGCGCGTGCTGCTCGAGCTCGCCGTGCTCGTGCATCCAGCCGAGGTGCTTGTCCAGCTCGGCGATGAGCTCGGCGATGCCCTCGTGCTTCGTCGCGGACGTCTTCTGGACCGGCACGTTCCACTGGAACGCCTTGCGTCGGGACAGGCGCAGCATGTCTCGCAGCTCGGACACGGTCCTGTCCGCGCCGGGGGCGTCCGCCTTGTTGACGACGTGCACGTCGGCGACCTCGAGCAGGCCCGCCTTGATGGCCTGGATCGCGTCGCCCGCGCCCGGGATGCTGACGACCACCGTCGAGTGGGCGACTCCCATGATGTCGACCTCGACCTGCCCGACACCGACGGTCTCGAGCAGGATCACGTCCTTGCCCGCCGCGTCGAGGACGGACAGGCCGTCCACGACGGCGCGGGAGAGTCCGCCCAGCGCTCCACGGGTGGCCAGGGACCGGATGTACACGTCGGGGTTGCCGGCAAGGGCGTTCATCCGGATGTGGTCGCCGAGGATGGCGCCGCCGCTGTAGGCGCTGGACGGGTCCACCGCGAGGATGCCGACCGTGCGGCCCTGACGGCGGTACTCGAGCGCCATCGCCGAGACGAGTGTGCTCTTGCCGCTCCCCGGCGGCCCGGTGATGCCGACGACGTGGGCGCGACCGGTGTGCTCGTGGAGCTGGGCCAGCTCCTTGTCGACGCCTTCGTCGCGACGTTCGATCCGGGTCAGCATCCGGGCGATGCCTGCCTGGTCGTTCGCCAGGACCCGGTCCACCAGCGTGGCCGTCATGGCGTACCTCCTGGCTGTCGCAGGCCGTCCAGCAGCTTCCGGTCGTCGATGACCCTGCGCGCCTTGAAGTCGGTGCGCTCGAAGGTTCCCGGGCTGGTTGGGGCGACGAGCGCACCGACACCCAGCACCGACCTCAGGTCCGCCTCGACGGCCGACCTCCACTCCTCCACGGGGGTGGCGCAGGTGGCGCGGTCGAACTCGACCTGGACGACGAGCTCGTCCATCGCGCCCTCGCGGCTGATGACGATCCGGTGCTCGCCGCCGTAGCCCGGCGCCTTCATCACGACGTCGTCGATGGCCGAGGGGTAGATGTTCTCGCCCCGGACGACGAACATGTCGTCGATGCGCCCGTAGATGCCCTTCGGCAGGAACGGGTAGGTCCGGCCGCGAGCGGGGTCCGGCGCCTCCCAGCGGGTGAGGTCGTTGGACAGCAACCGGATCATGGGCTGGCTGAGCCGCTCGAGCGTCGTGTAGACGGGGGTGCCCTCGCTGCCGTAGGGAACCGGGCGGTGGTCCTGCGGGTCGCACACCTGCGTGTAGACCAGGTCCTGCCAGCAGAACATCCCCGGCGCGTCGTGCGCGGACCCGAGAGCCATCCAGGGGCTGACCTCCGCCATCGAGCCGGAGTCGTAGACCTGGGCGTCGAAGGCGTCCACGATCCGGTCGCGAATCGTCGGGACGCTCGCGCCGGGCTCGCCCGAGAAGAAGAGCTTGCGCAGTCCCAGGCTGCGGGGGTCGATGTCGTTCTCGCGGGCGACCTCGGCCAGCCGGAGCGCGTAGCTGGGTGTCCCGTAGAAGACCGTCACCCGCATCTGTTGCATCCACCGGATCGTGCGCAGCGTCTGCCCGGCCACCCCGGCGCCGAAGGGGAAGACGGTGGCCCCCAGGCGCTCGGCGCCGATGTAGGCGCCCCACGACCCCCAGTAGAGGGCCAGCGGCGACCCGATGAGGACGGTGTCCGAGGGGCGGATGCCCATCGCCCACATCACCCGTGCGTGCGCGTTGGCGATGGCCTCCCAGTCGGGCTGGCTGATGCCGAAGGCGGTGGGGCGCCCGGTCGTGCCCGACGTCCCGTTGATGTGCCGGACCTCCTCCGGCCGGACGCACAGATAGCTGCCGAAGGGTTCGTGCGCGGCCTGGTCCTGGCGGAGCTCGTCCTTGGTGACCACCGGGACCTCGGCGAAGTCCTCGAGCGTCCGGACGTCGCCGGGCTCCAGCCCGACGGCCGACCACTTCGCGCGGTAGAAGGGGGCGTTCTCCCAGGCGTAGGCCATCACCTCCTGGATCCGAGCCAGGAGGTGATGGTCCCGCAGCTCAGGATCCATGGTCTCGCGCTGCGGGAACCAGTGCTCCTGCCCGGCGTCCGGGTGGTATGCCGGGTCGTACCGGGGCGGCCAGTGCCAGTCCTCCATCTCGCTCACCGCGCGGCCGTCTCGGCCACGACACGCCGCAGCATCTCGACGATCGCCTCCGGCGGGGTGTCCTGCCCCATCACCGCGGCCACCCCCCGACGTCGCAGCTCCTCCTCGTCCTCCTCCGGCATCACACCGCCGGCCACGAGCGTGAAGCGGGGGGCGCTGGGGAGGGCGTCGATGAGCTCGAAGATGCGGCCGAAGATCGGCATGTGCGCCCCGGAGAGCAGGCTCACCCCGAGCACGTCGACGTCCTCCTGGACGGCTGCCTCGATCACCTGCTCGGGCGTGCGGTGCAAGCCGGTGTAGATGACCTCCATCCCGGCGTCGCGCAGGGTGCGGGCGACGACCTTCACCCCTCGGTCGTGCCCGTCAAGGCCGATCTTGGCCAGCATGACGCGCAGGGGCGCGGTGTTCTCGGTCATGGGATCCCTCTCTGTCTCTGTCGTGACGGGGCCTGCCGACAGGGCATCGGCGGGGGCCTTGTGCGCGACCTAGGTTGACTGCATACTGGATACAGTACCAACGAGCGTGAGGAAGTGGAACCCATGACAGCGGAGGCGAGTGCACGCGTGACCGCGCAGCAGGACCAGCAGGACGAGACGACCTTCCGCACCCAGTCGGGGGTGCCGATCGAGGCGCACTACGGGCCCGAGTCCCTGGAGGACTGGGATCCGGCCGAGCAGCTGGGCAGGGCGGGAGCCTTCCCGTACACGCGGGGTCCGTACCCCACGATGTACCGGTCCAGGCTGTGGACGCACCGCCAGGTCGTCGGTCTGGGCACGGCGCCGGAGACCAACGAACGCAACAAGTACGTCCTCGCCCACGGACAGACGGGACTGTCGAACGACTACGACGTCCCCACCCTGATCGGGCTCGACTCCGACGACGAGCGTGCCCGCGGTGAGGTCGGGCGGAGCGGGGTGGCCATCGACACCCTCCGGGACATGCATGACGTCTTCGACGGCATCGACCTCGAGAACATCAGCGTGTCGATGACGATCAACCACCCCGCCTTCATCCTGGTGGGCCAGTACATCGCCGCCGCCCAGCAGCGTGGCTTCCGGCTCGACCGGCTGGCGGGCACCGTGCAGAACGACCCCCTGAAGGACTTCTACGCCCAGAAGACCTACCGGTTCGCCCCGCAGCCGTCGGTACGCCTGGCTGCCGACCTCATCGAGCACTGCGCCGAGCACATGCCCCGGTGGAACGGCATCTCCCTCAACGGCTACAACATCCGGGAGGCCGGCTCCACCGCCGACCAGGAGCTCGCCTTCACCTTCGCGCACGCCGTCGCCTACATCGAGGAGCTGCTCGGCCGCGGCCTGCCGGTCGACTCCTTCGTCCCCCGGTTCTCCTTCATCTTCAACGTGCACAACGACTTCCTCGAGGAGATCGCCAAGCTGCGCGCCGCACGTCGCATGTGGGCCCGGCTCCTGACCGAGCGCTTCGGTGCCAGGCCGGAGTCGGTGAAGCTGCGCATGCACGTCCAGACGGGCGGCAGCACCATGACCTACCAGCAGCCGGAGGTGAACCTCATCCGCGGTGCCCTGCAGTCGATGGCAGGAGCGCTGGGAGGCGTGCAGTCGATGGCGGTGTCGTGCTTCGACGAGGCCTACTCGATCCCGTCCCAGCGTGCGCAGCGGCTGTCGCTGCGCACCCAGCAGGTCGTCGGCTTCGAGTCCGGGGTGACCAAGGTCGTCGACCCGTTCGCGGGTTCCTACTACGTCGAGACCCTCACCGACGAGATCGAGCAGCGTGCTGACGACTGGCTGGCACGGGTCGACGAGCAGGGAGGGGCGGTGGCTGCCGTCGAGAGCGGCTGGCTCGAGCGTGTCATCTCCGACACCGCGCACCGGCAGCACCTCGAGGTGGCCAACGGTGAGCGCATCGTCGTGGGCGTGAACGCCTTCGAGGAGGCCGAGGAGTCGCGGATCGAGACGTTCCGGGTCGGACCTGCGTCCGAGGCCGCCCAGCTCGAGCGGCTCAGGGAGGTGCGGGCGACCCGCGACGACGACGAGGTGCAGCGGCGTCTGGACGTGGTCCAGGAGACGGCTGCCGCGGGCAGGAACATCATGCCCGCCGTCATCGAGGCCGTTTCCGCCTACGCCACCCAGGGAGAGATCACCGACCGGATCCTCGCCGTCGACGGCGAGTACACCGCCCCCGCCATCTACTGAGGAGCACCCACATGATTCGAGTACTGCTGGCCAAGCCCGGGATCGACGGCCACGACGTCGGCGTCAAGATCGTCGCGCGTGCGCTGCGGGACGCAGGCATGGAGGTGATCTACACAGGGCTGCGCACCACGATCCCGGACGTGGCACGCACAGCCATCCAGGAGGACGTCGACGCCATCGGCATCTCCAACCTGTCCTCCCAGAACGTCGCGATGATGTCCGAGCTGCAGCAGCTGATCCGCGAGATGGGCGGCGAGGACATCCTCCTCACCACCGGCGGCAGCCTGCTGCCCGAGGACCTCGAGGCCCTGGAGGCTCTCGGCATCGAGGGCGCCTTCCCTCCTGGCACGTCGAACGAGCAGATCGTCACCTTCATCCGCGAGCGCGTGCGCGGCGGTGAGGGCGCACCGGCATGACGCTCGACAAGTCGGCCTGGACGCTGCCCAGGACGCTGAGGGACCAGGCGGCAAGGCACCCGGACAAGGTGTTCCTGCGCTTCGAGGACGGCCCTGCCCTCACCTACGCCGAGACGCTCGAGGTGTCGCTGCGGATGGCCGCCGGCCTGCGCGAGCTGGGGGTCCAGCGCGGCGGGCGGGTGGTGCTCATGATGGAGAACGCCCCGGAGCTGGTGCTCGCCTGGTTCGGCACGAACCTCCTGGGTGCCGTGGAGGTACCCGTCAACACCGCGAACAGGGGCGCGGCGCTGATCCACGTCCTCAACAACTCCGGAGCCACCGTGGTGCTGGTCGACGAGGACCTGCTGCCGGCTCTCGAGGGCGTGGCGGACCGGCTGGACCACCTGCGTTTCGTCGTCTCTCCGTCCGGAGGGTCACGGGTCCCGGGGACGCGAGGGATCTCCATACGGGAGCTGAGCTCGGGGCCCCCGCTGGCGGAGGAGGTCGAGGTGGGCTACCGCGACGTGGGGGCCATCATGTACACCTCCGGGACGACCGGGCCCGCCAAGGGCGTCCTGATGCCGCACGCGCACATGTTCCACTTCGCCAACCAGGTGGTGCAGCAGCTGCGGGTCCGGGCGGACGACGTCTTCTACGTCTGCCTGCCGCTCTTCCACGCGAACGCCCAGCTCATGCAGGTCTACTGCACCCTCATCGCCGGCGGGCAGGTCCACCTGGCGCCCCGCTTCTCGGCGACCGAGTGGCTCGCGCAGGTCCGTTCGTCCGGTGCGACGGTGAGCAGTCTGCTCGGGGTGATGGCGCAGTTCATCCACGCCCAGCCGCCCTCCGAGCAGGACCGCGACCACCGGCTGACGCGGATGGTGACCATCCCGATGCCGGCGGGCATCGCCGAGTCGTTCGAGGAGCGCTTCGCGGTCACCTGCGTGGAGGCCTACGGGATGACCGAGATCTGCCTGCCGCTCTACCGGCCGATCGACGAGCCGCTGCGTCCCGGCTCGTGCGGGCGGGTGCTGGAGGACGAGTTCGAGGTCCGGATCGTCGACCCCGAGACGGACGAGGAGCTGCCTCCCGGGGAGGTGGGCGAGATCGTAGTGCGGCCGCTGATCCCCTACACCACCTTCCTCGGCTACCACCAGATGCCGGAGCGGACGGTGGAGGCCTGGCGCAACCTGTGGTTCCACACCGGTGACGCCGGCAGTCGCGACGAGCATGGGTACTTCTCCTTCGCGGACCGGACCAAGGACCGCATCCGGCGCCGGGGAGAGAACATCACCACCTACGACATCGAGCTCGCGCTGCAGTCCTTCCCCGGCGTGCGGGAGGCCGCGGTGGTCGCGGTCCCCGCGCAGGAGGGAGAGGACGAGATCAAGGCCTTCCTCGTCACCGACGGAGAGATCGACCTGCGAGCCCTGGTCCGCCACTGTGTCGGCAACCTTCCCTACTTCAGCGTGCCCCGCTACCTGGAGTGCGTGGACGAGCTGCCCAAGACCGCCAACGCCAAGGTCCTCAAGCGCGAGCTCCGCGGTCGCCCGCCCGTCGCCGAGTGGGACCGCCTGGCCGTCGGGATGAAGGTCACCCGGCGGGGTCTCGTCGAGCAGGGAGCATGAGCGCCCGCGGCGCGGGACCCGGGGAGGGCCGGGCGTGACGCAGGCCGGATCCCGCACGGACGTCAGCGACGGCCTGCTCCGGGGGGCGGTCGCGATGGCTCCCATCCTGCTCGGTGTGGTCCCCTTCGGCATGATCGCCGGCGTGGCCGGGGTGGAGAACGGGATGACGGTCCTCGAGGCCTGCGCGTTCTCGCTCATCGCGTTCGCCGGAGCGTCGCAGATCGCCGCGCTCGACCTGCTGGGCTCGGGAGCCTCCGTCTCGGTGGCGGTCCTCACCGCCACCGTGATCAACCTGCGCTTCCTGATGTTCTCGGCCGCGATGGCGCCGCACCTGCAGGGTCAGTCGCTGTCAGGGCGCATCCTCAGCTCGTACATCCTGACCGACCATGCGTATGCCGTCTCGCAGGCCAGGTACGTCGTGGAACCGGCGCCGAGGAGCAAGGTGCGCTACTACCTCGGTGCGGCGGTGTCCTTCTGGGTGGTCTGGCAGATCTCGACGCTCGTCGGGGCGCTGCTCGGCCGCGGCATCCCGGAGGTCGTGCCCCTGGCCTTCGCGGTGCCCCTGTCGTTCCTGGCGCTGATGATGCCCGCTCTGACCAACCTTCCTGCGGTGACGGCCGCGGTGGTCGGCGGGGCGATCGCGGTCATCTGGGTCGATGCCCCGGGCAACCTGGGGATGCTGGTGGGGGCGCTCCTCGGGACGACCGCCGGCTACCTCCACCACAGGGCGAACGCCAGGAGGAGCAGCGGATGATCGACCTGCCCACCTCGACCGTGTGGACGGTCATCCTGCTCACCGCGATCTTCGGCTTCCTCCTGCGGGCACCGTTCATCCTGATGGCGGAGCGGATGGCGCGGCTGCCCGAGGGGTTCCAGCAGTTCTTGCGGATGATCCCGCCGGCGGCGTTCGCCGCGCTGGTCCTGCCGGCAGTCCTGCGACCCGGGGGTGAGTGGTCGGGCCTCAGTCCGGAAGTGCTTGCCGCGGCGGTCGCCGCCCTCGTCGCCTGGCGGACGAGGTCGATCACGTGGACCATCCTCTCCGGGATGGCGGCCGTGATGCTGCTCAACATCCTGCCGTTCTTCCACTGAGCGGCGCTGCGTCCGGCCTTGCTCCGCGAGACCTGTCGTCTCGCAGCGGAGCGGGGACGGCGGCCTCACTGAGCCTGGTGCACCAGTCGCTCGGCGGCCCGTTGCAGGTGCTGCTCCATCCGTTCCGCGGCGGCGTCGGCGTCCCGTGCCTCGAGGGCGTCGACGATGGCCGCGTGCTCCTCCCAGGCGACGGTTCCGTAGTCCTCCATCGACAGGATGGCGTACATGATCCGGTCCACCTGGGCCCACATCGGCGTCAGTGCGGTCTCCAGGAACCGGTTCCCGGTGGCGCGGTACAGGGTCCAGTGGAACTCCTTGTCCAGGGCCGTGAGCTCCTCGCGCTCGTTCTGGGCGATGATCGTCCGCGAGCGGACGATGACGTCGCGCAGACGCCGGAGGTCGTCCTCGCTGATCGTCGAGGCCAGGCCGCGGATCGCGAAGACCTCAAGCGCGGCGCGCACCGCATACACGTCCCGCATGTCGTCGGTGGTCAAGGACGACACCGTGGCGCCACCCCCCGGAGCCGGCACGGCCAGCCCCTCGGCCACCAGATCGTTGATGGCGTCGCGCACCGGCATCCGGCTGACCCCCAGGGCGGACGCGAGCTGCGTCTGGAGCAATCGTGCCCCGGGCGGCATCTCGCCGACCGTGATGGCTCGTCGCAGGCGGTCCAGCACCGCCCGCTTCACCGCCGCGGCGTCAGGAAGCTGGATGACCGGTCCGTCCAGCACGCCTGGTGTCCGGCTGGAGCCGGCATTGTCCAGTGCTCCAGCGTTCATGTCGTCTCCTTCATAGCCATCGCCTCCCTAGGGCCCGGATTCTAGTTGTCCGCTCACCATTGACGCCGAGCCTGCGCGGTCCCTAGTATGCCTGGATACAGGATTCCGTGTACCCCTGATCCCGGGTGCCGCGGCCAGCGACAGCAGGTCCAGTGCCCTCTCTGCAGACCAAAGGAGCCCCGCAATGAAGTTCACTAGGACAGCCTGGATCGGTGCAGCGGCGACCCTCGCCCTGGGTGCCAGCGCGTGCAGCGGTGACGGAGGTGGCGGCTCGGGCAGCGAGCCGGTCACCATGAGGGTCGGACACGTCTTCCCCGCCGCCTCGCCGATCCACGTCGCCGCGACCGCGTGGGCGGACCAGGTCAAGGAGGAGACCGACGGCCGGGTCGAGATCACCGTCTTCCCCGGCTCCCAGCTCGGCAGCGACGTCGAGATGGGGGAGGGGCTGCAGAGCGGCACCGTCGAGTGCGGCATGGTGAACTACGCCGCTGCCGGCATCGACCCGAAGCTGCAGATGAGCTTCCTGCCCTACATCGTCACCGACTACGAGGGTGCTGATGCGCTCTTCTACGGCGACGGCTTCGTCGCGGAGCACGACCGTGCTCTCCTCAAGGAGCGCGGGGTCGACGTGCTCGCCTTCTACGAGAACGACTTCCGTGGGCTCAGCAACAGCAAGCACGCCGTGACCTCGCCCGCCGACCTCGACGGTCTCAAGCTGCGCGTGCCCGAGACGCCGATCTACATCGACATGTTCACCGAGTGGGGGGCGCAGCCGCTCGCCATGGCGTTCAGCGAGCTCTACACCGCTCTCCAGCAGGGCACCGTGGACGGGCAGGACAACGGCCTGAACCTGACGACCGACTCGCAGTTCGGCGAGGTCCAGAAGTTCATGACCCTCACCAACCACGCCTACGGGACCGGAGCACTGGCCTGCAACGAGGACACCTGGGCGAAGGTCGGGGACGACCAGGACGTCGTCCTGGCGGCCGCCGAGAAGATGAGCGTGGACATGCGCAAGGCGCTGAGGGACGCGCGGCCCGAGCGCATGAAGACCCTGGAGTCCCAGGGTGTCGAGGTCACCGAGCTCACGCCGGAGCAGATGGCGGAGTTCGTCAAGATCAAGGACGTCATCTGGCCCCAGTTCGAGGAGATCGTGGGCACCGAGGTGATGGACGGCCTGCGGGCGGCCTCGGCGGAGGCCATCGGTGGCTGAGCAGCCCCCTGTAGAGACCCGCGGTTCGGGTTTCGACGCCTTCGGGGACGGCGGCCACGACGAGGTCGTGGTCGCCGGCCCCCGATGGCTCGCGGTCACCCTTGAGGGGCTCGACCGCGTGCTCCGCGTGCTGCTGACGGTGTTCATGGCGGTCATGCTCGTCGCCGCCCTGACCCAGGTCTTCGTCCGGTATGCGGTGACCACCACGCTGATCGGCCCGGAGGAGGTCGCGCGCTACATGATGCTGGCCGGCACCTTCCTCGCCATCCCGGTCCTGGCCAAGTCGCGCAACCACATCGCCGTCGACGCGCTGGCGCACTATCTCCCAGGTCCTCGGTCCCGGCTGTGGCTCGAGCGGCTCATCCTGCTGGTCGAGATCGTCTTCCTCGCGATCTTCTCCTGGTACGCCGCGGTCGTGGTGCACGACGTCTACGCGTCGGGGGGTTTCTCCGCCGGTCTGCAGGTGCCCAGCTACATCCCCATGCTCCCGCTCGTGCTGGGCGGCGTTCTCGGCCTTCTGGTCACGGTGGCGCTGCTGTTCCAGACGTTCTACGCGAGCGACCGCGCCCTCCTGGTGCCGACCGCCGAGGAGGCGGGCTCGTGATCGTCATCGGCGTGATCAGCATCGTCGTGCTGATCCTGCTGGGCGTCGCCGTCGCCTTCGCCTTCGGCATCGGTGCCTTCTTCGCGATGATGGGGATCGGCGACGCCTCGCTCGTCCCCTCCGTCGCCTACCGGACGATCGACTCCTTCCCGCTGCTGGCCATCCCGTTCTTCCTCCTCGCCGGCACGATCATGAAGGACGGCGGGGTCTCGACGAGGCTGGTGAACTTCGTCGCGTCCTTCACCGGGTGGCTCAGGGGCGGCATGGGGGTGACCCTGGCGGGCGCCTCGGCGATCTTCGGGGCGATCACCGGCTCCTCGGTCGCCACCGTCAGCGCTATGGGTTCGATCATGACGCCGGAGATGGTGTCCAGGGGCTATCCACGCCGCTACATCGCCGGGATGGTCTCCGTCGCCGGGCTGCTCGGGATCCTCATCCCGCCAAGCATCCCGATGATCGTCTACGGGATCGCGGCCAACGTCTCGATCAGCGCGATGTTCCTCGCGGGTGTCGTGCCGGGCCTCCTGCTCTTCGTCACGATCTCCGTCACTAACCTCGTGTGGGCCAGGCGACAGCCCGGGCTGCGGGACGGCAACGTCGTGGTGGAGACCGACGACCGGGAGGAGTCGGCGCAGCTGCGCCGCGTCTCCGGGGTCCGCAGGGCGGCCCGCACCTTCGTCGCCGCCATCCCCGCGCTGCTCATGCCTGTCGTCATCCTCGGCGGTATCTACAGCGGCTACTTCACCCCGACCGAGTCCGGGGCCGTCGCGTGCCTCTACGGCGTGCTGGTCGGACTGCTCATCTACCGTGGCATGCGCGTCCGGACGGTGCCCCGCACCCTGCTGGAGGGCATGCTGTCGACCGCGCCCATCCTGGTCATCATCGCGCTGGGCGGTGCCTTCGCCCGTGCGCTCACCATGTCCGGCATCCCGGCGGACCTCGCCGTGTGGATCGACCAGCTCGGCGCACCGGTGTGGCTGCTTCTCATCGTGCTCAACATCTTCATGCTGCTCGTCGGCATGCTGGTCGAGGAGAACACCGCCATCATCGTGCTCTCCCCGCTGCTCATGCCCATCGTCACGGCGGTCGGCATCGACCCCGTGCACTTCGGCGTGATCATGGTCCTCAACCTCGGCATCGGACTGGCCACGCCACCCATGGCGCCCAACATCTTCGTCGCCGCCGGAGCCTGTGGCGTGCCGGCTCACCAGATGGTCGGCTGGACCCTGCGGTTCCTCCTGTTCGGGGCCCTGCCGGTGCTGATCCTGGTGAACGTCGTCCCCTGGATCTCGATGTGGCACCTCGGTTGAGCCGTCCCATCCTCGTCAGGAGAGAACATGTCGGATCGTCCATCGGTCGCTGAGGTCCTCGCGGAGGCGCTGGTCGCCAGTGGCGTCCGCCGGGTCTTCGGGCTCTGCGGTGGCCACATCCAGGAGATGTGGGATGCCCTGGTGCGGCGCGACGTCCAGATCGTGGACGTGCGCCACGAGGCGAGCGCGGTCTACATGGCGCACGCCTCCGCCGAGCTCACGGGTGACCTCGGCGTCGCCCTGGTCACCGCTGGTCCCGGCCTGACCAACGCCCTGACTGCGATGTCCAACGCGAGCGTCTCCCGGGTCCCGGTCCTCGTGCTCTCGGGCTCGACGCCGCGGCCGCAGACGGGCATGACCGCGATGCAGGACGTCCCCCAGGTGGCCCTGGCCGCACCGGTGTGCCGCCGCGCGGAATCGGTGCGCCACCAGAGGCACGTGCTCGACCGGCTGACCGCGAGCATCCGCGCCGCCTGCGGCGAGGGCGGTGAGCCGGGCGCGACCTATCTGGACCTGCCCACGGACCTGCAGACCGAGCGCTACGTCGGTGACCTCGACGCGGTCGCCGAGGTCACGCCATACCGGCTCCCGGAGCACGTCCCCGCCCGGGCCCAGACCGAGGCGGCGGCGGCCGCGCTGCGGGCTGCGAAGAGGCCTCTCGTCATCGCCGGACGGGAGGCGATCCAGGCCTCCGACGTCCTGCAGGAGTTCCTCGACAGGACGGGGGCGCTCTACCTCGACACGGGCGAGAGCCGAGGGGCGGTCCCCAGTGACCACCCCGCTGCCGTGCCGGCGATGCGGGCTCGCGCGATGCGCGAGGCCGACGTGGTCGTCGTCCTGGCCCGACGGCTGGACTTCCAGCTGGGCTACGGCTCTCCCGCCGTCTTCCCCGGGGCTTCGAGGTTCGTCCGGATCGGGCGCTACAGGGAGGAGCTGAGCGCCAACCGGATCGGTGACCTCGAGGTCCGCGGCGACGTCGTCTCCGCGCTGTCGGCCCTGCTCGAGGCCGGGGTCGAGCCGGACGACGCGGACGCGGCCTGGCGGGCGGAGATGCTCGGGGCGAACGCCGACCGGGTGGCCGGCCTCGCCCGGAAGATCGCCTCCCAGGGTCCTGGCGACGACGGCGCGATGCATCCGTACTCCCTCCTCGCGGCCGTCAACGAGCGCGTCGACGAGACGACCGTGGCCGTGGCGGACGGGGGCGACATCCTCTCCTTCGCGAGGGTAGCCCTGAAGGGCCAGCGCTACCTGGACTGCGGCCCGCTGGGCTGCCTGGGCGTCGGTGTCCCTTTCGCCACGTCCGCCGCACTCGCCCACCCCGAGCGCCGGGTCGTGGCCGTCGTCGGCGACGGATCCTTCGGGTTCACGGCCATGGACGTCGACACCGCGGTCCGGCACGGTGCCAAGGCGGTGTTCGTCGTCGCCAACAACGGTGCGTGGAACATCGAGCGCTACGACCAGCTCGAGCGTTTCGACGGCCGGCTCGTCGGCGTGGACCTTCCGGGAGTGCGCTACGACCTGCTCGGCCGCGCCCTCGGCGCGCACGCGGAGCGGGTCGAGACCGTGGACGAGCTCGGTCCCGCCCTCGACCGAGCCTTCGAGAACGCGCCCGCCGTCGTCGACGTGCGGGTCACCCGCGACGCCGTGTCGCCCGACTACCTCTCCGGCCTGGCGGAGGTGCCGCCGTACCAGGCCCTGCGCGCCTGGAACGAGGCGGAGGAGGCCAGGCTCGCGCCGACGGAGCACGCGTGAGGCCGCCCTCCCGGACGCCCGGGACGGCCCGCAAGAGGG
>QEUR01000300.1 GCA_003577095.1 Acidobacteriota bacterium | reverse complement strand
GTCCCGGTGCTCCCCCGCGTCCTCGAGGACGAAGCTGCGGAAGAAGCCGATCGGCGGCCGCAGCCGGGCGGCGTGCCCGGCCATGTAGGCCAGCAGCAGCTCGGAGCGCGAGCCGAGCGCGACGGCCTCGGCACGCAGCCCGTCGACGAGCGCGGTGTCGCCGTGGACGGCGCGCATGTCGTAGAAGATCGCCGCCTGCAGCACCGCGTCCGGCTCCGGCTCGGCGGCCCACCGGCGGAAGTGGGCGCGCCACCGCCCGACGGGGAGCCGCCAGCGCGGGTTGGTCGCCATCACCTCCCCCGGGCAGCGCTCCCAGCCCGCCGCCTCGAGCCCGGCGACGACCCGCTCGGCCAGCTCGCCCCACCACGGGTCGTCCGGGTCGGCGCCGTCAGCGAGCACGAGGGCGTTGTCCTGGTCCCCGCCCAGGGTCTGCTCCTCGCGGGCCGCCGACCCCAGCGCCACCCACACGTAGGGCGCCGGCGGCGGTCCGAGCTCGGCCTCGGCCAGCTGGATCAGCCGCACCGTGACGGCGTCCACGAGCGCGCCGACGACCCGGCCCACGTCCACCGCCGTGGCGTCCTCGCTGACCAGCTGGTCGACGACGCGGGCGATCCGCGCGGAGAGGCGCACCACCTCGCGCACCTCGGTCTGCCGGGCCAGGTCGGTGACCAGGTAGACGGGGCTGGACCGCTCCAGGCGGACCAGGTCGGTGATCGTGACCAGCCCGGCGACCCTGCCCTGGGCGTCGAGCACCGGCAGGTGGTGGATGTTGCGCCCCGTCATCTCGAGCATGACCTCGAGCGCGAGAGCCCCCGAGCGCACCGTCACCGGGTCGGGGGTCATCACCTCGCTGACCGGCCGGCCGGGGTCCACGCCGGCGGCCAGCACCCGCCGGCGCAGGTCCCGGTCGGTGAGGATGCCCACGAGACGCTCCCCCTCCATGACGAGCAGCGAGGAGGTGCCGCCCTCGGCCATCGCCCTGGCCGCCTCGGCGATGCTCGTCGCCGGCGGCGCGAGCACCGGCGGGACGCGCAGCATCTCCTTGACGGACGTGCGGAAGACGGCCGAGCCCCGCTCCGGCCGCTGCAGCTCGCCCAGGGCCCGGCGGATCCGGTCGCGGTGGGTCGCCATGAAGTGCTCGGCGACGGCCGGGTGCTCCGCCACCAGCCGCTGGACCACCTCCTGCGGGACGGTGAGGAGGAGGGCGTCCTCGCGGACGGTGACGTCATACCTCGCGGGTGCCTGCTCCAGGAGCGCCGACATCCCGAACGAGCCGCCCTCCCCCACCCGGTCGACCAGCCGGCCGGCGTCGGTGATGTCGACCGCGCCGGAGCGCACGACGTAGAGGCGGTCGCTGGTCAGGCCCGCCCGCATGACCGTGCTCCCGCGGCGGGCGTAGCGCATGGTGCACCGGGCGGGCAGCGCGTCGAGGACCTCCGCCGGGAGCGCGTCGAAGGGCGGGTGGGCAGCCAGGAAGTCTCGGACCTCCTCGAGCTCGACGTCCACGTCGGGCCTCCCTCCTGCCGCCGCCCGGTCGGCGGCCGATCAGCTCAGCGGGCCCGGCCTCGCCGGCGCGGTCGCGTGGTGGATGGTGGCGATGCCACCGGTGAGGTTGCGCCACCGCACCCGCTCCCACCCGGCGGCCCGGACCCGCTGCGCGAGCTCGCGCTGGCCGGGCCAGGCCCTGATGGACTCGGTCAGGTAGACGTAGGACTCCGGGTTGGAGCTCACCCGCCGCGCCACGGCCGGCAGGGCGCGCAGCACCACCTGGTGGTAGACGGTCGAGAGGACGGGCACCACCGGCTGGGAGAACTCGCACAGCACGAGCCGGCCCCCGGGCCGGGCGACCCGCAGGAACTCCCTCAGCGCGCCGTCGACGTCGACGACGTTGCGCAGCCCGAAGCTGATCGTCACCACGTCGAAGGACCCGTCGGCGAAGGGCAGCGCGGTGGCGTCCGCGGCCGTGAAGGGCAGGTCAGGGCGGCGCCGGTAGCCCTCCCGCAGCATCCCGAGGGAGAAGTCCGCCGGCACCACGTCCACCCCCCGGTCGGCGAAGGGCTCGCTCGAGGTGCCGGTGCCGGCGGCGATGTCCAGGACCCGCTCGCCCGGGGAGGCGTCCACCGCGCCCACGACCGCGCGACGCCACAGGTGGTCGATGCCACCGGTGAGCACCGTGTTGGTCAGGTCGTAGCGGCGGGCGACGTCGTCGAACATCTCGGCGACCTCGTGCGGCTTCTTCTCCAGGCTGGCACGGGACGGGCTCATGGCGTCCATCCTCCCATCCCGGCATACAGTTGGGCCCCGTGCCGCCCCTTGATCCCGCCGCAGGTCCGCAGCGCTCCCCCGGCGCGGGGCCGCCCACCCGCTTGCGGGTGCGCTCCGAGGCCGTCGACGTCACCGGCGACCTGCTGACCCGCGTCCCCGACGAGGTGGACCCCCACGACGTCGTCGCCTGGCTGCGCGAGGGCGACGGGATGGTCGGCTGGGGCCGCGCGGCGCTCGTCCGCACGCAGGGCCCGGACCGGTTCGCCGAGGCCGAGGCCTGGTGGGACCGGCTGCGCGCCGTGGCCGAGGTGGAGGACACCGTCCGGGTGGCCGGCAGCGGGCTGGTCGCCTTCGGGTCGTTCGCGTTCGCGCCCGGCTCGGCCGACCCCTCGGTCCTCACCGTCCCGCGGGTGCTCATCGGGCGCCGCGACGGTATGGCGTGGGTCACCCACGTGGTCGTCGACGACGAGCCGTGGCCGGCGGACCATCCCGCGGAGATGCTCGCGCGCACCAACCCGCGCCTCGCGGAGCTCGACCCCCTCGTGGAGGACGGGGGCAGCGTGCCCGCCGCCAGCTGGCCCGGCGTGGTCGGGCGCGCCATCGAGCGCATCGGGTCCGGCGAGGTGGACAAGGTGGTGCTCGCCCGTGACGTGCGGGTGCGCCACCGCGACGGCGACGCGGTCCGGGTCGCGCCGGTCCTCGAGCGGCTCCAGCAGCGCTACGCCGCCACCTGGACCTTCGCGGTCGACGGCCTGCTGGGCGCGAGCCCGGAGATGCTGGTCCGCCTCCAGGACGGCCGCGTGCGCTCG
>QEUR01000299.1 GCA_003577095.1 Acidobacteriota bacterium | reverse complement strand
GCCGCCTCCGCCGCCGGTCAGGAGGTGACCTCCTGGCGCTCCCGGGCGGCGGCCTCCACCGCCCTGGCCACCGCCTTGGTCGCCTCGGCGTTGAACACGCTGGGGATGATGTAGGTCGGGTTGAGCTCGTCGGCGTGCACGACGTCCGCCAGCGCCGAGGCGGCCGCCAGCAGCATCTCGTCGTCGACGTGCCCGCTGCGGGCGTCCAGCAGGCCGCGGAAGACGCCGGGGAAGACCAGGACGTTGTTGATCTGGTTGGCGAAGTCGCTGCGCCCGGTGGCCACCACCGTCGCGTGCCGGCCGGCCTCCACGGGGTCGACCTCGGGGACCGGGTTGGCCATCGCGAAGACGATCGCGTCCTCGTTCATCTGCGCGATGTCGTCCCCGGTGAGGATGTTCCCGGCGGACACGCCGATGAAGACGTCCGCGCCGACCAGCGCGTCCTTGAGCGTGCCGGTCTCCAGGGCCAGGTTGGTCTGGCTGGCGATCCAGGCCAGGTTGCCGTTGTCGCCGCGCGCGATGTCGGGGCGCCGCGCGTGGATGACCCCGTCGACGTCGGCCACGACCAGGTCCCGGGCGCCGGCGCGCAGCAGCAGGCGGATGATGGCCGAGCCGGCGGCACCGGCGCCGGACATCACGATCTTGACGTCGTCCAGCTCCTTGCCGACCACCCGCAGGGAGTTCTTCAGCGCCGCGAGCGCGACGATCGCGGTGCCGTGCTGGTCGTCGTGGAAGACCGGGATGTCCAGCTCCTCGCGCAGCCTGGCCTCGATGTAGAAGCACCGCGGCGCCGAGATGTCCTCCAGGTTGATGCCGGCGAAGCCCGGCGCCAGCGCCTTGACGATCCGGACGATCTCGTCCGCGTCGTGGGCGTCCAGGCAGATCGGGAAGGCGTCGATGTCGGCGAACCGCTTGAACAGCGCGGCCTTGCCCTCCATCACCGGCATCGCGGCCAGCGGGCCGATGTTGCCCAGGCCGAGCACCGCCGTGCCGTCGGTGACGACCGCCACGGTGTTGCGCTTGATCGTCAGGGTGCGGGCGTCGGCGGGGTTCTCGGCGATGGCCTGGCAGATCTTGGCCACCCCGGGGGTGTACACCAGCGACAGGTCGTCACGGTTGCGGATCGGCAGCCGGGACTTGACCTCCAGCTTGCCCCCCAGGTGCGCCAGGAAGGTCCGGTCGCTGACCCTGCCGATCTCCACGCCGTCGACGGTGCTGATCGCCTCGACCACCTCGGCCGCGTGGTCGGTGCCGGAGGTCGCGATGGTCAGGTCGGCCTGGAGCCGCTCGGTGCCGGACTCGCTGATGTCGACCGCCGTCACCATCCCTCCGACCTCGGCCACGGCCGTCGTGATCTCGCTGACGGCGGTCACCCGGGCGGGCAGCTCGAGGCGGACGGTGATGGAGTTGGAGACGGACGGCACTGCGCTCATGCGCCTCATTCTCCGGTATGCCGTGCACCTTCCGACCACGGGTGGTCGCCGCTGCGCGTCGGCAGCTCCGCGACGGTGTCGCACCACCGGCGCAGCAGCTCCTCGTCGTGCGCGGCGACGAGCACCCCGCAGCCGGTCTCGTGCTGGTGCCGGTGCACGGCGGCGAGGACCTCGTCCGCGGTGGCGGCGTCGACCATCGAGGTGGGTTCGTCCAGCAGGAGGTAGTCGGGGTCCTGGGCCAGCGCGCGCGCCACCACGGCGCGCTGGAGCTGGCCGCCGGAGACCTGGTCCGGCCTGCGCGTCACGAGGTCGGCAGGCAGCCCGACCCGGCCGAGCAGCTCGAGGACCCGCCCGCGGACCCCCGGGCCGCCGGTGCGGTCGCCCCGCTGCGCCAGGAGCAGGGGCTCGGCGACCACCCGGCCGAGCGGCCAGCGCGGGTCCACGGCGCCGCGCGGGTCCTGCGCCACGTAGGCGACGCGCCGGCGCACCCTGGCCGGGACCCGGTGCCCCCAGCCCGGGACCGCGGAGCCGTCGAGCACGACGCCGCCCGAGCGGGCGGGGTGCAGCAGGGCGAGGGTGCGCAGCAGGGTCGTCTTGCCGGCGCCCGAGGGGGCCATGAGGCCGGTGGTCCGGTCGTGCGGGACGACCAGGTCGACGCCGTCGAGGACCACGGCGGACCTCCCTCGCACGACCGTCAGGCCGTCGGCGCGCAGGGAGCGCGACGCGTCCGCGGGGGCGCCGCGGCGGGCCTCCCCCGGCGTGGGGTGCGGGGCGTGGTGGTGCCCGGCGGCCCGCACCCGCGCCACGAGCTCGCCCGGCGTCCCCCGGTCGACGGTCCGCCCGGCGTCGAGGACGACCACCTCGTCGGCGACCTGCTCGGCCAGGCGCAGGTCGTGGGTGACGACGAGGACCGCCCGGCCCTCGTCGTGGGCGAGGGCGGAGAGCAGGTCGCCTGCGGCCCGCGCCCGCGCGGGGTCCAGGCCGGCGGTCGGCTCGTCGGCGAGGACCAGCCCGGGGTCCCCCAGCAGGGAGAGCGCGTTGGAGACCCGCTGGCCCTGGCCGCCGGAGAGCTGGGTCGGCAGCCGGCCCCACCACGCGGGGTCGACGTCGTGCCGCCGGGCGGCGCGTGCGACGAGGTCCGGGACCCGGGAGCGCGCCGCGTGGACGGCTGCCGTCTCGCGCAGGTGCGCCCCGACGGTCATGACGGGCGTCAGGGTGGACAGCGGCGCCTGGGGCAGCCAGGCGACCGTGCCGCGACGCAGCCGGCCGCGCGCCGCGGTATCCGCTTCGAGCAGGTCCTGGCGTCCGTCGAGGTCCTCCCACGTCGCCGTGCCGCGCACCAGCGACCGGGCGGGGAGCAGGCCGAGCAGCGCCGCGAGGGTGGTCGACTTGCCGGCCCCGCTGGGGCCGAGCAGCACGACCACCCGTCCGCGGCCCACCCGGAGGTCGACGTCGTGCAGCACGGCCGCGGTGCCGCCCCGGTCGTCGGGCAGGCGCACGCCGAGCCCCTCGACGACCAGCCCGGCTCCCCCGCTCACGAGCGCCCCACCGCCCGCGGGCGCAGCTGCTCGCTGAGCACGAAGACCAGCAGGCTGAGCGCCACCAGCACGAGCCCGGGGAGCACCACCGGCCACCAGGCGCCGGCGAGCACCGCGCCGCGGGACTGCTCGATG
>QEUR01000298.1 GCA_003577095.1 Acidobacteriota bacterium | reverse complement strand
AGTCGGTGATCGAGGAGTTCGGCCGGCGGCTCGCCGAGCGGATGGGCGCGCTCACCGTCGGCGACGGCACCCGGGACGGGGTCGACGTCGGGCCGCTCATCGACGAGGCGGGCCTGGAGAAGGTCACCGGCCTGGTCGCCGACGCGGTGGAGCGTGGCGCCACCGTGCTCACCGGCGGCGAGCGCGTGGACGGCCCCGGCTTCTTCTACCGGCCGACCGTCCTCACCGGCGTGCCCACCGAGGCCCGGATGGCGAGCGAGGAGATCTTCGGTCCGGTCGCCCCGCTCACGCCCTTCTCCACCGAGGAGGAGGCCGTCGCCCTGGCCAACGACACTCCCTACGGGCTGGTGTCCTACGTCTACACCAACGACCTGCGCCGGGCGCTGCGGATGGCCGAGGCGATCGAGAGCGGCATGGTCGGGCTCAACCAGGGCGTAGTGTCCAACCCCTACGCGCCGTTCGGCGGGATCAAGGAGTCCGGCCTCGGACGCGAGGGCGGACCCGTCGGCATCGACGAGTACCTCGAGACCAAGTACGTCGGGATCGCGATGCCGCAGGCCTGACCTGCCGGCTCCCCCAACGTGCGGCCGCTGCTCCCGGCCCTCCGGGACATGCAAGGTCCTGCACGTCATACGCCGTCGTCGACGCGGTATGTCGTGCAGGACCTTGCATGCTTCCCCGGTGACGCCCCCTGGCCCGTGCCGGACGCGTCAGTCCGCCTCCTGACGGACCTGCCCGGTCCGGCTGGCCTCGACCAGCTCGGCGACCGCGTCGGCCATGTGGGCGACGAGCAGCCGGTCGGTCAGCTCCGCGTCACCCTCCCGCAGCGCCTGGGCGATGGCCCGGTGCTCGGCGACGCGCTGGACGTCGTTGTCGTAGGTGCTGCCCAGCGCGTGCACGCAGATCCGCGCCTCGGCCGCCTGGGTCTCGTGGATCCGCCGGAGCCGCTCGCTGCCGGTGAGCGCCACGAGCTTCTCGTGGAAGCTGATGTCCGCCTCGGCCACCCCGTGCGAGTCGCCGGCCTCGGCCGCCCGGGCCATCTGCTCCAGCAGCGGCTCGAGGGCGTCGGCGGCGGCCGCGTGGTCGCCGCGCAGGAGCACCGAGGCGGCGCACCGCTCGATCGCCTCCCGGGCCAGGAACATGTCGCGGACGTTCTCCGGGGTGAGGTCCACCACGAAGAGCCCGCGGTTGCGGATCGCGGTCAGCAGCCCCTCCTGGGTGAGGCGCTGCAGGCCCTCGCGCAGCGGGCCGCGGCTGACGCCGAGCTGGCGGGCCAGCGCGACCTCGTGCAGCTGGCTCCCCGGCGGGAAGTCGCCGTTGGCGATGGCCCGCCGCACCCGCGCGGCGACCCGCGCGGGCGTCGACTGCTGGACCAGCGGCCGCAGGGTCGACGACCTGCGTGCCGAGCCGGACCGGGAGGAGGCGTCCCCGGTCGGGCTCACCGGACCGCCCCCGCCCCGGTCAGCGGTCCCAGGCCGGGCAGGTCGGCCGGCACCTCTCCGCGGGCCAGCCGCACGCCCTCCCAGGCGGTGACCTGGTTGGCGGTGAGCACCGGCACCCCCGCCGCCTCCTCGAGGTCCTCCAGCCAGGCGAGGGTATGCATCGCGGTGTCGGGCACGAGCACCGCGTCGGCATCCGCGCGGCCCGCCCCGGCGACGATCTCGAGCACCTGCTCCCTCCCCAGCGTGCCGACCTCGGCGGCGGTGACGATGCCGTGGCTGGACAGCCCGGTGACCTCGATCCCGGCGTGGGCCAGGAAGTCGACGAACCGTTCGGCGACGTCCTGCGGGTAGGACGCCGCGGCGACGACCCGCTCCAGCCCGAGCGCGCGGGCCGCCTCCACGAACGCGATCGAGGTCGAGGAGGTCGGCAGCGAGGTGGCGCGGGCGAGCTCCTCGACCTGCCGGCGCGCACCGTCCCACCCGAAGACGAAGGAGCCGGACGTGCAGGCCCACACGAGGGCGTCGGGGTGGTGCTCCCGCACCAGCTCCTCGGCACCCGCGAGCAGGCGCTCGGGGCCACCAAGGTCGAGCAGCGCGTCGACCCGGTGCGCGTCCTCGCCCACCGAGGTGTGCACGAGCGGGAGCCGCACGCGCTCGCCCCACAGGGACTCCAGGACCGCGTAGTCGTCCTCGGCGCTGTGGCCGGGGTAGAGCAGACCGACGGTGGTCATCGTGGTGGGACCTCCAGGACCTGTCGTAGGAATGTCGACAACTCTACCGCCGTCCGCCACGCCCGACGCCCGTGCGCGCTGCCGGCCCGGCACCGGCACGGTCAGGCGGCCGCCCCCATCCGGTCCAGCGCGGTGCGCAGCCGGCGCACGCCCTCGTGGATCCGGTCCGGCGGGGTCGAGGCGAAGCACAGCCGCAGCGCGTCGGGGAAGCGGCCCTCGGCGGAGAACGCGTTGCCCGGGATGTAGGCCACGCCCTCCTCGAGGGCGACGGGGAAGAGCTCCTCGGTGTCGGGCGCCCCGCCGTCCGGGCCGCCCCCCTCGAGGGTCACCCAGAGGAAGAACCCGCCCTCGGGGTCGGTCCACCTCGCGATGTCGGAGAAGTGCTCGCTCAGCGCCTGCTGCATCGCCTCCTTGCGCCGGCGGTACTCCACGCGCTGGGCCGCCACGTGCTCCTCCAGGTGCCCGGCCCGCAGGAAGGCGGCGACCAGACGCTGCATCGGCAGGTTGGTGCAGGTGTCCATCGCCTGCTTGGCGTTGATGAGCAGCGGCTGGAGCGAGGGGTCGGCGTCGACCCAGCCGACGCGCAGCCCGGGGGCGATGATCTTGGAGAAGGTGCGCACCGAGAAGACGAGCGGGTCCCCGTCGGCCAGCTCGTGCAGGCTGGGCACCTCCTCCTCGGCGAAGCCGAGCATCCGGTAGGGGTCGTCGTCGACGACGACGCTGCCCCACTCCCGCGCCAGCTCCAGCAGCGCCTCCCTCCGGGACACCGACATCGTGGCGCCGGAGGGGTTCTGGAAGGTGGGGATCGTGTAGATCACCTTCGGCCGCCCGTGCCGCTCGCCCAGGGCGCGCAGCTCGTCGACGACCATGCCCTCGTGGTCGACCGGGACCTCGAGCAGCCGGGCCCGGTAGGACAGCGCGGTCGCGCTGCCGTTGGTGTAGGTCGGGGACTCGACGGCCACCAGGTC
>QEUR01000297.1 GCA_003577095.1 Acidobacteriota bacterium | reverse complement strand
CGCTCCTTCAGGCTCGCCAGCATGGTGAGGTTGACGCCGCCGGCCGGCTCGTCCAGCAGCACCAGGCGCGGCCCCGCCATGAAGGCCATGGCCGCGTCGAGCAGCTTCTGCTGGCCGTAGCTGAGGCTGCCGGCGGTCTCCTCGGCGAGGTGGGAGAGGCGGAAGAAGGCGATCATGCGGTCGGCCTGGGCCGAGAGGCCGGCGTCGCGCTTGCCGAACAGGCGCGCGAGCATGCGGCCCTGGTGCTCCTGGCCGGCGAGGATCAGGTTCTCGCGCACCGTCAGCTTGGGAAACACCTGCAGCAGCTGGAAGGTGCGGCTCACCCCGCGCCGGTTGAGCTCGGAGGGGCGCAGGCCGGTGACGCCGTGGCCGTCCACCCTCACCTCGCCGGCGCTGGGCGCGAGCTGGCCGAGGATGCAGTTGAACAGCGTCGACTTGCCGGAGCCGTTCGGCCCGATCAGGCCGAGGATCTCGCCCTCGTGGACGTCGAAGGAGACGTCGTCGACGGCCGTGATGCCGCCGAAGCGTTTCGAGAGGTTGCGCACCTCGAGGACCACCTCCGAGAGCGTCTCGGTCTTGTTGGCCGGGTCCACGCCCTCCTCGTCGACGTAGTCCGGCACGTCCTTGCCGCCCACGTGCCCGGCCGTGTAGCGGGCCCGCCGGGTGGCGGTCGCGGGGTCGTCGCCCCACAGGCTGGTCGCGCGCAGCACCTGCGACTTCAGCGACTGCAGCTCCTCGGCCTCCATGCTGGCGGGCGACTCCATCGCGAACATCGACAGCACCTGGAGCAGGTGCGACTGCGTCATGTCGATGAGGGCGCCGGCGCGGTCGTAGTAGCCGGCCCGGCCCTCCAGGGCGAGGGACTCGTCGTAGAAGATCTCGACCCGTTCGATGTGCTCGGCGCTCCACAGCGGCTGGAAGATCCGGTTGGCGAACCGCAGGCCCAGCAGGTTGAGGACGGTGTTGACGCCGAGGAAGTGGTCGATGCGGAAGATCTGGTTCTCCGGCACAACCCGCGTCGCCTGCCGGTTGAGCTCGACCGCGCTCGCCAGGTCGTGGCCGAAGGGCTTCTCCATCGCCAGCATCGTCCCCTCCGGCAGCGGGATCTTCTCCAGCAGCGCGCACACCTTCACCGTCACCTGCGGCGGCAGCGCGAAGTAGATGACGAGGTCGCCCTCCACCGAGCCGATCAGCTCGCGCAGCTGCCCCTCGTCGAGGGCGTCGGTCATGTCGTACCGCGCCTGCCCGACCACCCGGTCGACGGTCTCCTGCGGGGTGTCGGCCTCGGCGAAGGCCGCCCGGATCGTCCCGCCCCAGTCCTCCTGCGACATCTCGTCCCGGTCGGCACCCACGACCACCACCTCACGGTCCGGCTCGACCGCGAGCAGCGAGCCGAGCCCGGGCAGCAGCAGGCGGCGGGTGAGGTCGCCGGAGGCACCGATGATGACGAGGGTGGTGGGAGCGTCTGCCATGTCTCTCATCCTGGCAGGTCCGCGGGTCGGCGGCAGGTCGTGGCCGACGCGGCTCCGGTCAGACCACCGTGACGCCGAGGAGCCGGCCGATCGCGTACGTCAGGGCCATCGCGAGCACCCCGCCGACCACGTTGCGCGCCAGGGCCGGCAGGCGCGGCGAGGCGCCGAGCGTCGCGCTCACGGTGCCGGTCGCGGCCAGCGCCACGAGCACCGCGACCACGGTCACCGGCACCCGCCACGCGGTCGGCGGCAGCAGGATCGCCGCCAGCGGCAGCAGGGCGCCGAGGGTGAAGGCCACCATCGAGGCCCACGCCGCGTGCCAGGGGTTGGTCAGCTCGTCGGGGTCGATGCCCAGCTCGGCCTCGGCGTGGGCGGCGAGCGCGTCGTGGGCGGTGAGCTGGCGCGCCACCTCGTGGGCCAGGTCGTCGCCGATCCCCTTGGCGCGGTAGATCCCGGCGAGCTCCTCGAGCTCCTCCTCGGGCGACTCCTCCAGCTCGCGGCGCTCCTTCTCGAGGAGGGCACGCTCGCCGTCGCGCTGGGTGCTCACCGAGACGTACTCGCCGACCGCCATCGACATCGCCCCCGCGGCGAGGGTGGCCAGGCCGGCGACCAGCACCGCGGTCCTGGCCGGCGTCGCCGCGGCCACGCCGATGACCACGCCGGCGGTCGAGATGATGCCGTCGTTGGCGCCGAGCACCCCTGCCCGCAGCCAGTTGAGCCGGGTGGCCGTCGTACCCACCGGCTCCTCGTGCGGCGGGGCCTGGGCCCTCGCGAGACGCTCCGGGACCTCGTCCATCCCCCTACTGTGCTCCTGTCCGCGCCCGCCGACCAGCATGGACAGGCTTCCCTCGCCCCCAGTCCGCCCCGCACCGGGTGCGACATAGGCTTGGGTCACCATGCACGCGGCGCTGCCGGCCCAGGGCGGATTCTTCTGGGAGGACCACGGCTTCGCCGTCGCCTTCGGCTTCCTGCTGTTCGTCGCCATGGCCCGCGGGCAGGCGACCTACTGGCTGGCCCGGGTGGCCACCGAGCAGACGCTGAGGCACACCGCGCCGGCCACCGGCTGGCGCGCCGGCATGCACGCGTGGCTCTCCGGCGAGGGCGTCGCGCGCGGCCGCGACTCGCTCCAGCGCTGGGGACTGGTGACGGTGCCGCTGTGCTACCTGACGGTCGGCTTCCAGACCCTGGTGCTGGCCGCCGCGGGGATGCTGCGCATCCCCTGGGGACGGTTCACGCTGGTGCAGCTGCCGGGCGCGGCGGCGTGGGCGCTGATCTACAGCACGATCGGCTTCGCGCTGTGGGGCGCGGCGATCGCGGCGCTGGCCGGCGAGCCGTTGGCGATCGCGGCGGTCGCGGCGGTCGTCGTGGTGGTCGCCACGACGGTCGCGGTCCGCGCCCACCGCCGGCGCTGACGGCGCGGGTCCCTCCGCTCAGCCGACCCAGGTGGGGGCCGGCCAGGCCAGGCTGTGCCCCGTCTCCTCAAGCATGCCCTCGTCCACCGACCAGACGTCGACCGAGCCCTCCCGCTCGGCCGCGACCACCAGCAGCTCGCCCTCGTGTCCGGGGACCCAGCCGAGGAACCGGGGCCAGCGGCCCGTCACCACCTGCTGGCGAAGCGTGAGCATCCCCTCGTCGTCCGCCGCGTAGACCGAGACGGTGTCCGACCCGCGCG
>QEUR01000296.1 GCA_003577095.1 Acidobacteriota bacterium | reverse complement strand
CGCCGCGACGTAGTCACGGACCTCCACGTCCTCCAGCTCGAAGGCGTCGATGTCGCGGACCTCGGGGTTGAGCCAGAGGGTGGGCAGCGGGCCGGGCGTGCGGGTCAGCTGCTCCTCGGCCTGCTCCAGGTGGTTGAGGTAGAGGTGCGCGTCGCCGAGGGTGTGCACGAAGTCCTTGGGGCGCAGGTCGGTCACCTGGGCGACCATGTGGGTGAGCAGGGCGTAGCTGGCGATGTTGAAGGGCGCGCCGAGGAAGGTGTCGGCGCTGCGCTGGTAGAGCTGGCAGGACAGCCAGCCGCGGCCGTCCTCGTCGTCCGCGGCGGCCGGCGCGACGTAGAACTGGAACATCGTGTGGCACGGCGGCAGCGCCATCCGGTCGACGTCGGCGACGTTCCACGCCGAGACGACGTGGCGCCGGGAGTCCGGGTTGGTGCGCAGCCCGGTGACCAGGCGGTCGATCTGGTCGACCGTCCCGCCGTCCGGCGTCGGCCACGAGCGCCACTGGTACCCGTAGACCGGCCCGAGGTCGCCGTGCTCGTCGGCCCACTCGTCCCAGATGGTGATCCCCCGCTCCTGCAGCCAGCGCACGTTGGTGTCGCCGCGCAGGAACCACAGCAGCTCCCCGATCACCGAGCGCAGGTGCAGGCGCTTGGTGGTGAGCGCCGGGAACCCCTCGGTGAGGTCGAAGCGCATCTGGTGACCGAAGACCGACAGCGTGCCGGTGCCGGTGCGGTCGGTCTTCTCCACGCCCTCGGCGCGGATCCGGCGGAGGAGGTCCAGGTAGGCCTGCATGGGCCCAGCGTAGTGCTGCCCGCCGACATGTGACACGCATCACATGACTCCGGCGTAACATTCTGCTCCCGCCGACGATGTAACACGTGACCGCACTGCTGCCTGGACCCCCCGAGCGGGCAGCAGTGCGGTCTTTCATGCGGCGGCGGCCGCCTGGCTGCGCACGGGACGGCGTCGTCGGCCGGCCGCCGTCCACCGCCGCCGCCGGCCCTGCTCGCGGGCGATATCCTGCCTCGCATGAGTCACCCGCACCCCGAGCTCACCGCCCCCGGCCCCCTCCCGGACGGGGGCGTTCGTGTGACGGCCCTGGGCGGACTGGGCGAGGTCGGCCGCAACATGGCGGTGGTCGAGCACCGCGGCAAGCTGCTCGTCATCGACTGCGGCGTCCTCTTCCCCGAGGACCACCACCCCGGCGTGGACCTGATCCTGCCCGACTTCGGGCCGATCGAGGACCGGCTCGAGGACGTCGTCGCCGTGGTCCTGACCCACGGGCACGAGGACCACATCGGCGCGGTGCCCTACCTGCTGCGTCTCAAGCCGGACATCCCGCTCATCGGCTCCCAGCTCACCCTCGCCCTCGTCGAGGCCAAGCTCAAGGAGCACAAGATCCGGCCGCTCACCCTCGGGGTGGCCGAGGGTCAGCGCGAGGTGCTCGGGCCCTTCGACTGCGAGTTCGTCGCGGTCAACCACTCCATCCCCGACGCGCTCGCCGTCTTCGTGCGGACCTCCGGCGGCACGATCTTGCACACCGGCGACTTCAAGATGGACCAGCTGCCGCTGGACGGTCGGATCACCGACCTGCGCGCCTTCGCCCGGATGGGGGAGGAGGGCGTGGACCTGTTCATGACCGACTCGACCAACGCCCACGTCCCGGGCTTCACCACGCCGGAGCGCCAGATCACGCCGGCGATCGAGCGGGTCTTCCACCAGGCCGAGCGCCGGATCATCGTGGCCTGCTTCGCCTCGCACGTGCACCGGGTCCAGCAGGTCCTCGACGCCGCCGAGTCCTCCGGCCGCAAGGTCGCGATGGTCGGCCGCTCGATGATCCGCAACATGGGCATCGCCGCCGAGCTGGGCTACCTGCGGGTGCCCGACGGCATCCTGGTCGACCTCGGCCGGCTCACCCAGCTGCCCGACGACCAGCAGGTGCTGATCTGCACCGGCTCCCAGGGCGAGCCGATGGCCGCGCTGTCCCGGATGGCCAACGGCGACCACAAGATCGAGGTCGGCCCCGGCGACACGGTGCTGATGGCCTCCTCGCTCATCCCCGGCAACGAGAACGCCGTCTACCGCGTCATCAACGGCCTGACCAGGCTCGGCGCCACCGTCGTGCACAAGGAGAACGCCCTCGTGCACGTCTCCGGGCACGCCAGTGCGGGAGAGCTCCTCTACTGCTACAACATCGTCCGGCCCCGCAACGTCCTGCCCGTCCACGGCGAGTGGCGGCACATGGTCGCCAACGCCGAGCTGGCCGTGGCCACCGGCGTGCCGCGGGAGAACGTCGTGGTCGCCGAGGACGGCGTGGTGGTCGACCTGGTCGACGGCAGGGCCCGCGTCGCGGGGGTCGTCGACGTGGGCTACGTCTACGTCGACGGGTCCCTGGTGGGCGCCGCCGACGAGACCATGCTCAAGGACCGCCGCATCCTGCGCGACGAGGGCTTCGTGACGATCATCGTGGTCCGCGACGCCTCGACCGGGGCCATCGCCGCCGGCCCGGAGATCCAGACCCGCGGCTTCGCCGAGGGCGAGGACGTCTTCGAGCGGGTGCGCCCCAAGCTCGTCGCGGCCCTGGAGGAGGCCCGCCAGAACGGCGTCCAGGACAGCTACCAGCTGCAGCAGGTGATCCGCCGCACCGTGGGGTCCTTCGTCGGCGGCAAGCTGCGCCGCCGCCCGATGATCATCCCCATCGTCGTCGACGCCTGAGGGCGGCTCCTCAGACGGTGTCCTGCGGGCCCTCCAGGCGCCCCAGGTCCACCGAGCCGCCGCCGGTGCCCCGCCGCTCGGCGATGCGGCGGGCCTGCTCGGCGATCTGCTCCTCGGTCGGGTCCCGCTCCCAGCGCAGCGAGGCGCCGTGCAGGCCCAGGCCCAGGCCCCACGCCGCGGCCGGCCAGACCGGCCAGAAGTAGCCACCGCCGCTGAGCAGCCAGATCACCACGAGGAAGCCGATGACGGCGACGTAGACGCTCAGGTGGATCCGGAAGGCCTTGACCTCCTCGAGGTGCTTCAGCGCCAGGGCGCGCAGCTCGGGGTCCGCTGCCGGGTCCGGCGCGGGCGCCGGCGCCTGCCAGGACGGGATCGGCGGCAGGGCGTGGCGCTCGTCGTCGGTCGGGTTCTGCTGGGTCATCGTCGGCCCCCTGGTGGTTCGGGTATGCGGCACCCCTAGCG
>QEUR01000295.1 GCA_003577095.1 Acidobacteriota bacterium | reverse complement strand
GCGGGTTGAGGACGACGATGTAGGCCATCGTGAAGAACGTGGCCAGCCCGCCGCGGATCTCGCGGCCGACGGTCGAGCCTCGCTCGGTGATCTTGAAGTAACGGTCGAGCGCGGAGTCGGGGCGCGCCGGTGCGGTGACGGACATGCGCGATAGCGTAGTGGTGTGACCGAGTCCGCCGCCTCCGGCCGCCCGGCGAGTCCCGACGACGTCGAGGTGCCCGACCCCGGGCTGCGCACCAGCGCCCTCGTCCTGTGGGGCACCCTCGCCTGGCTGGTGGTGCTCGCCGTGCTGCTGCTGGTGCCCCCGCTGCGCAGCGGTGACCGGTCCTGGTGGGTGTGGGTGCCGGTCGCGGGGGTGGCCGGCGGCCTGCTCGGCTACGGCTACCTGCGGCGCGGCCGGGGCAACGCGCGGTTCGCCGACTGACGGCGGGCGGTCAGCGCTCCACGAACTCGATCTCGGCGTCGTCGTCGAGCACCGGCGGGTCGATCCGCTCCGGCGGGCGGCGCTCGACGTCGACCTCGCTGTGCGCGCCGCAGCCGAAGCCCAGCGCGACGACCGAGCCGTCGGCGGGCGACCACGGGTTGGCGCAGACGCCGAAGACCGAGCGCAGCGCGCCGGCCATCGGGATGAAGTAGCCGCAGGTGGAGCAGGGTGCGGGGGCCTTGCGGGCGGTCTCGCTGGCCGGGCCGTGCTCGCCCTCGAACCAGCGGGTGGCGGCGGCCTCGCGGCCCTCGGCGGAGAGCACGCGCGGGCGGCCGAGCCCGAGCTCCCAGAGGGCGAGCTGGTCGACCTCCTCCTCGCCGGTCGCCTCGGCGCCGGGCTCGAGGAAGGGGTCGTCGTCGACGTAGGGCGTGCGGTCGTCGGCCCCGATGTCGCCGGGAGCCAGCCGCTCGGCGTAGGGCACCCAGTCGGGCGAGAGCAGCGCGCCCTCGCCGGGCAGCAGGTGCACCTCGCTGACCGTGGCGGTCCGGGCGCGCGGGACGCGGGAGAGGGTCACCGCCCAGCGCCAGCCCGGGTAGGCGCCGGCGGTGCAGGCGAAGCTGTGGGTGGCGACGCGCTCGTCCTCCATGACCACGCCGAGGTGCTCGCCGACCGTGCCCGGCTCGGCGATCTCCTCGGCCGCGGCGCGAGCCACCTCCACGGCGGAGGTCAGGACGTTGTCGGGCTTGGGGGCGGCCACGGCGGTCAGTTCCCCGCCTCGAACTGGTCGGCCACGGCGCGCAGGGCCTTGGCCATCGCGGCGCCCTGGCGCCGGTCCGGGTAGTGCCCCTTGCGCAGCGAGGTCGACGCGCCGTCGAGCAGGGCGATGAGGTCCTCGACCACGACGACCATCTCCTCGGCCGGCTTGCGGTCGCGCAGGCTCAGCCCGCGCTCGACCGAGGGGGTCGGCTCGAGCAGCCGGACGTGCAGCGCCTGGTCGCCGCGGCGGCCGGCGACGATGTCGAACTCCACCCGGGTCCCGCGGCGCAGGGTCGTGACGCCCTCGGGCAGCGCCGAGCGCGGGACGTAGACGTCCTGTCCCTCGTCGCTGGACAGGAAGCCGAAGCCCTTGTCCTCGTCGTAGAACCTGACCTTGCCGGTCGGCACGGGGCACCTCACGTGGGGGTTGGGGTGGGAAAGCTGGCCCCCGCAGGATATCGCCCCGCCGCGACGCGACCTAACGCGTTCTGGGGGCGGGGCCGCGACGCCGGGGCGTCAGACCGGGCGCAGGCCCTCGCCGCGCTCCTCCAGCGCCGCCTCCAGCCGTCCGACCGCCACCGGGCCCACGCCGTGCAGGGCCAGCAGCTCGGCGGCCGTCCAGGCCGTGACCTGCTCGAGGGTGCGCACGCCGTGGGCACGCAGCGCCCGGGTCGCCGCGGCGCCGATGGTGCGCGGCAGGGGTGTGCCGTCGGGCCGGGGAGCGCGGCGACGGGGCGGTCCACCGTGGTCGAGCACCGCCTCGCCGCGCGGGGACAGCCGGTAGCCGATGGCCAGCGACTCGGTCAGGCCCCTCTCCTTCAGCTTGCGCACGTCGGCCTTCCAGGAGAGCGTCTCGCGGCCGAGCTCGGCGGCCAGCTCCGGTGCGCGCACGCCCGGCGAGCGGTCGATGATGCGCAGCGTCGGGCGGGTCCAGGGGCCGTGCGGCGACGCCGCGTCGAGCCGGTCGAGCCAGGTATGCAGCTCGGCCATCTCCTCCTCGTCGGGCAGCTGCTCGCGCAGGGCCTCGCGGGGGTCCGGTCCGGCGTAGCGCAGCCCGACCCTCCAGACGGGGCGGTCGGTGCGGTGGCTCAGGGCCGCACGCAGGGCGGCGAGCGAGGCGGCGCCGGCGCGGCGGGCGTCCTCCGCCCGCAGCGAGGACAGCGCCGTGCGCTCGACCGAGGTGACCTCGACGAGGCCGACGGCGGTGCGCATGCGGGTGCCGACCCGCACGCGCGGGCGGTCCCAGCGCCGGAACGCCAGGTCGACCTCTCCCTGCCTGATCGCCGCGAGCTCGGCGGGCCGGATCATCATGGGGACAGTCCACCACGGAGGTCGCGGCTCACGCCGTGGGCGTCCCGTGGAAGTGCCGTGGGGCGCAGCACTTCCACGGGACGCTGCGTCACGGGAGACTCCCGCCCGACGTATCCAGCACGGGCCCCGCGGCTCCGCCATGGTGACCAGGGAGGGCCGAACACCACCATGAGGGAGATCACCATGCAGGACAGCACCGTCACCCACTCGCTCCTCACCGCGCTCACCGAGGCGCTGACCCGGACCGCCGGGATGCTGCGCGTCCCGGTCGAGGGCGTGCGCGTCGTCAGGGTCGACGCCACGCACTGGCCGGACAGCTGCCTCGGCCTGCCCGAGGAGGGCGAGGCCTGCGCGGACGTCGTCGTGCCCGGCTACCTGATCCGGCTGGACGACGGCTTCACCTGGCGCGCCGACGAGCAGGGCAACGTGCGCCGCCAGCGCCGGTCCGAGCCGTATCCCGACACGGAGACCCGCCTGCGCTACAGCCGCGAGGGTGGCATCGCCGGCGGCCGCACGTCCTACGAGACCGACAGCTGGCACCTGTCCGACGAGGAGGAGTCCGAGCTGCTCGGGCTGATCGAGGCGGCCGACTTCTTCAACGTGCCGACGCCCGCGGACTGGCAGAGCTTCCCCGACGGGATCATCACTCGGCTGTGGATCGCGCGGGGGCGCCGCGCCCACGAGGTGGTCCGCGGGCACGGCATCGAGGTCG
>QEUR01000011.1:22367-29944 GCA_003577095.1 Acidobacteriota bacterium | reverse complement strand
CTGCTGCGCGCACCGGTCGAGCAGCAGCTGGACGGCGTGGTCGACCTGTCCGCGCAGGTGGGGCAGCTCACCGAGGCGGACCCGGCGGCGGCCGAGATGCTGCGCGGGAGCCTCGACGGCGAGGGAACCTCGATGCTCACCAGCGGCGCGGACCCGCGCCAGCAGATCGAGGAGACGGTCGACGAACAGGTCGCCTCCGTCATGGACGACCTGGACGATCTCCAGCGGGGGACCTCGCCGGCAGGCGTGCCCCTGGTCGTCGACGGCGAACAGGTGCCCGGTGTGACGGTCAGCCAGGACGGGACCATCGCCGTCCTGCAGGTGCAGCTGACCGAACAGCTCGACGACCTGCCGCCCGGTGCCGCGGACGAGGTCGTGGGCGCCCTGACCGCCGGCGCTGCCGACGCAGGCCTCGAGGCCTACCCGAGCGACTCGCTGCAGCCGCTGGAGCCGCCGATCGGTGGCCACGAGGCGCTGGGTCTGCTCGTCGCCCTGCTGGTCCTGCTGCTCACCCTGGGCTCGCTGGTGGCAGCCGGCCTGCCGATCCTCACCGCGCTGCTCGGCGTCGGTGTCGGCGTCGGCGGTGCCTTCGGGCTCTCGGAGTACTACCACATGACGTCCACGACGCCCGTCCTCGCGCTCATGCTCGGGCTGGCCGTCGGCATCGACTACGCGCTGTTCATCCTCTTCAAGCAACGGCGCCTCATCCTGGACCGCGGCATGAGCGCCCGCGAGGCGACGGCGACGGCCGTCGGCACGGCCGGCTCGGCGGTGCTCTTCGCCGGGCTCACCGTGATCGTCGCCCTGCTGGGACTGCTGGTGCTCGACATCGGTTTCGTCACCACGATGGCGGTGGCCGCGGCAGCCACCGTCGGCGTGTCTGTCCTCGGCTCGCTCACCCTGCTGCCCGCGCTCCTCGGGCTCGTCGGCGAGCGGATCGTGAGCCGGCGAGCCAGGGAGGGCGGCGGGGTGCACCGGCCTGCTGGGAGCGGGGCCGCCCACCGGTGGGCGCGGATCGTCACCGCCCGGCCCTGGCTGGTCGTCGTCGGGGTGGTCGCGCTGCTGGGGCTGGCCGCGGTCCCGGCGGCGGACATGCGTCTGGGAATGCCGGGCGGCTCCAGTGCCGCGGTCGGGTCGCCGGAGCGCCTCAACGCCGACCTCACGGCGCAGGCGCTCGGTCCCGGGGCCGAGGGCCCGTTGCTGGTGACCGTGGAGCGCCCGGGCGGCGCGGAGCGGGACCTGGACCAGATCCGCGCGACCCTCCACCACCTGGCCCAGGTCGATGGGGTGGCCGACGCCGCCCTGCGCGGCACCAACGAGGACGGCACGCTGGAGATCTACGCGGTCACCCCGGAGGCCGGGCCGATGGCAGCGAGCACCGAGGACCTCGTGCACACCCTCCGCGAGCCGGGGGTGGTCGCCGGCGTCGACCAGGTCGGCGTGACCGGCCTCACCGCGATCAACATCGACCTGTCGCAGCGGCTCGCCGAGGCGGTCCCGGTCTACCTCGCGGTCGTCGTGGTGCTGGCCCTGGTCATCCTGCTGCTCGTCTTCCGCTCCCTGGTAATCCCGATCGTGGCCACCCTCGGCTTCCTGCTCACGGTCGGAGCCAGCTTCGGGCTCACCACCGCCGTGTTCGGTACGGCCGAGCTCGGGTGGCTCGCGGGGGTGGACCGGCCCGGGGTGGTACTCAGCTTCCTGCCGATCATGGCGACCGGCATCCTCTACGGGCTGGCGATGGACTACCAGGTCTTCCTCACCACAGCCATGCGCGAGGCCCACGTGCACGGCTCGTCCGGGCACGGTGCGGTGGTCGAGGGCTTCGCCCACGCCAGCCGGGTCGTCGTCGCGGCGGCGGTCATCATGGTCTCGGTCTTCGCGGTCTTCGTGCTGACCGACGACCCGATCATCACCCAGTTCGGGTTCGCCCTGGCGCTCGGCGTCCTGGTCGACGCCTTCCTCGTCCGGATGACGCTGATGCCCGCCGTGCTGCACGCGGTCGGAAACGCGGCCTGGTGCCTGCCGCGGTGGCTCGACCGGCTCCTGCCCGAGCTGGACGTGGAGGGCTCGCGGCTCGAGCGCGCGGCGGCGTCTCGTCCCCACGCGGGCCCGGGGGCGGCCGAGGACCCGACCCCGGAACCGGTGGGCCACGACCAGGCAGTCCCGGACCGGGAGGGCGACGCCGCTCCGGCGGGTGACGTCCTGCCCGTGCGATCCTGATGGCGATGGGTGAGAGGAGCCTCCGGGAGGTCAAGCGCGCGGCGACCCGCCGGGCGCTGGCCCGGACGACCTACGAGATGGTGCTCGAGCGCGGCCTGGACCACGTGACCGTGGACGAGGTCACCAGGGCCGCCCAGCTCTCCCGGCGCACCTACTCCAACTACTTCGCGAACAAGGAGGAGGCGGTCGCCGAGGTCCTGGTGCAGACCGTGCAGGACCGGCTGGCCGGGTGGACGCCACCCGCCGGCGGCGACCTTCTCGCCGGCGTGCGCTCGCTCGTGGAGCACCAGTTCACGGGCGACTTCCCGGAGGTGCTCGTCTCGTTCCGCGGGCTCTGCTCGGACCACCCCCAGCTCGTGCCCTACTGGAACGACGCGCTGTGGCGCACGTGGAGCATGGCCGCGAGCCACCTGCGCTCCCACCTACGATCCACGGCGCGGCCGGACCAGGACGGCGTGGACGCCGACCTGGCGATGGTCACGGGCGCCATCTACGGGGTGGTGTCGACGCACTTCGCCATCGTGCCCGGGGCGGGCGGTACCGGCTCCGCCGGGGCATCGCTCGCGGCGGTCGCCGCGGCGCTGACCCGGGTGCTCGCCCGCCTCGAGGTCGCCCTGGGGCCGGAGGGCGACGCCGCGGTACGAGCCGCGCACGAGGGGGCCGGGCAGAAATCGCTGGCCGCGGGTGTTGAAGGGTGAGACGCTGGGGAGCAGGCCGGCAACGGCATACCCCGCACCCGTAGAGAAAAGGACTGCATGACCGCCACCCCGCACCCCGACGACCACGGGCGCAGCACGCGCCGCTCGGTGCTGGACCGCCGGGCCGAGGCCCTCGCCGACGACCACGACACCGACCTGCGCGAGGGCTGGGGGACCTGGGGCGAGGACGCGGAGGGCAGCTTCGACGGGGACCAGCTGGACCGGGAGGAGCGCGCAGCGCTGCGCCGCGTCGCCGGGCTGTCCACCGAGCTCGAGGACGTCACCGAGGTCGAGTACCGCCAGCTGCGGCTGGAGCGCGTCGTCCTGGCCGGAGTCTGGACCGACGACGGCCGCACGACCGCCGAGGACGCCGAGAACTCGCTGCGCGAGCTGGCCGCGCTCGCCGAGACCGCAGGCTCCCAGGTGCTCGACGGCGTCATCCAGCGCCGGCTCAAGCCTGACCCGGCGACCTACCTGGGCTCGGGCAAGGCCAAGGAGCTGCGCGACATCGTGGTGGCCGAGGGCGCCGACACGGTCATCGCCGACGGCGAGCTGGGCCCCTCCCAGCGGCGCGCCCTTGAGGACGTCGTGGGCGTCAAGGTCATCGACCGCACCGCGCTGATCCTCGACATCTTCGCCCAGCACGCCAAGAGCAAGGAGGGCCGGGCGCAGGTCGAGCTGGCCCAGCTGCAGTACCTCCTTCCCCGCCTGCGCGGCTGGGGCGAGTCGATGTCCCGGCAGGCCGGCGGCCGGGTCGCCGGCGGCGAGGGGATCGGCTCCCGCGGCCCCGGCGAGACCAAGATCGAGCTGGACCGGCGACGGATCAACACCCGCATCTCCCGGCTGCGCAAGGACATCTCCGCGATGAAGACCGTGCGCGACACCAAGCGCGGCTCGCGCCGCGCGAACAAGGTGCCGAGCGTGGCGATCGTCGGCTACACCAACGCCGGCAAGTCCTCGCTGCTCAACCGGCTCACCGGTGCCGGCGTGCTCGTCCAGAACCAGCTCTTCGCCACCCTGGACCCGACCGTCCGGCGCGCCGAGACCGAGGACGGGCGGACCTACACCCTCGTGGACACCGTCGGCTTCGTCCGCAGCCTGCCGCACCAGCTGGTCGAGGCCTTCCGCTCCACGCTGGAGGAGGCCGCGCTGGCCGACGTGCTGCTGCACGTCGTCGACGGCTCCCACCCGGACCCCGAGGGCCAGATCCAGGCCGTGCACGCGGTGCTCGCCGAGGTCGAGGAGGGGGCGCCGCTGCGGCTGCCCGAGATCATCGCGGTCAACAAGGCCGACCTGGCCGACCCCGAGGTGCTCGCCCGCCTGCGGCGGATGTACGACCGCGTGGTCGTCGTCTCCGCCCGCACCGGTCAGGGCCTGGAGGAGCTGGAGGAGCTGATCGCCCGGACCCTGCCGCGGCCGGAGATCCTCGTCGACGTGCTCGTGCCCTACGACCGGGGCGACCTCGTCGCCCGGCTGCACGAGGAGGGCGAGGTGCTCTCCGAGGAGCACACCGCGGACGGCACGCGGGTGAGCGCCAAGGTGGACGAGGACCTGCACGGGCACCTGGGCTCCTACGCCGTCTGAGCACGGGGCCGCCTGTGGCAGGGTGGCACCGTGACCGCCGAGCACCAGCGCCTGTCCGGGTCCGACGACTCCCGCGCCCCCTGGCGGCGGTGGGGACCGTACGTCTCGGCCCGGCAGTGGGGCACGGTCCGCGAGGACTACTCCGCCGACGGCGACGCCTGGGGCTACTTCCCGTTCGAGCACGCCCACCTGCGCGCCTACCGGTGGGGGGAGGACGGGCTGGCCGGGCTGTGCGACGTCGACGGCTACCTCAACGTCGGCCTGGCCCTGTGGAACGGCCGCGACGACCGGCTCAAGGAGCGGCTCTTCGGGCTGACCAACCCGCAGGGCAACCACGGCGAGGACGCCAAGGAGTACTGGTGGGCCCTCGACGGCACGCCCACCCACAGCTACGCCAGCTGGCTCTACCGCTACCCGCAGGCCGCCTACCCCTACGAGGAGCTCGTCCGCGTCAACGGCGAGCGCGGCCACGGCGACGAGGAGTACGAGCTGGCCGACACCGGCATCCTCGACCAGGACCGCTTCTTCGACGTCACCGTCACCCACGCCAAGGCCAGCCCGAGCGACGTCTGCGTCGAGATCACCGCCACGAACCACGGGCCCGACCCGGCGCCGCTGCACCTGGTGCCGCAGGTCTGGTTCCGCAACACCTGGAGCTGGGGGCTGGACGACCGCCGGCCCCAGCTGTGGCTGGACGAGGAGGACACGGGGGCCGGCCCGGTCCGCGTCCTGGCGCGGCACCACGAGCTGGGCCACCTGCAGGTGGTCGCCGAGGACGCGCCATCCCGCCCTCGGGTCCTGTTCTGCGACAACGAGACCAACCTGGCCGCCCTCTACGGCGAGGACGCCGTGCCCGACGACTACACCGCATACCCGAAGGACGCGGTGGACCGCGCGGTGGTGCACGGCCGGATCGACGCGTGCGACCCCCGGAACCGCGGCACCAAGATGGCGTTCTGGTGGCAGCTGGACGAGGTGGCGCCGGGGGAGAGCGTGACCGTGCGGCTGCGGCTGACCGAGCTGCAGGGCCGGCCCGACCCGGAGGCGCCCGCGGTCGAGGTCGTGCGCCTCCGGCGGCAGGAGGCCGACGAGTTCTACGCGGCGGTGCTGCCGGAGGGGACCGGCCAGGAGGACGCGCTGATCGCGCGGCGCGCGTTCGCCGGGCTGCAGTGGGGCAAGCAGCTCTACCTCTACGACGTGCCGCGCTGGCTCGAGGGCGATCCCGCGTGGCCGGCCCCGCCACCTTCGCGGCTCGAGGGCCGCAACCGGCACTGGCAGCACGTCAACCTCGCCGAGGTCATCTCGATGCCCGACGAGTGGGAGTACCCCTGGTTCGCCACCTGGGACCTGGCCTTCCACTGCGTGCCGCTGGCGCACGTCGACCCCTACTTCGCCAAGTGGCAGCTGCTGCTCATGTGCCGGGAGTGGGCGATGCACCCCAACGGGCAGCTGGCCGCCTACGAGTGGAACTTCTCCGACGTCAACCCGCCGGTGCACCCGTGGGCGGCGTGGCAGGTCTACGCGATCGACGGCAACCGGGACCGCGACTTCCTGCAGCGGATCGTCATCAAGATGCTGCTCAACTTCCCGTGGTGGGTGAACCGAAAGGACCCCGAGGGCTCCAACGTCTTCGAGGGCGGCTTCCTCGGGATGGACAACGTCGGCCTCTTCGACCGCTCGGAGCCGCTGCCCGACGGCCAGCGGCTGGAGCAGGCCGACGCGACGGCGTGGATGGGCATGTTCTGCCTGCGGATGCTGCGGATGGCGATCGAGCTGGCCCGCGAGGACCCGGCCTGGGACGAGGTGGCCACCAAGTTCCTCGTGCACTTCCTGGCGATCGCCCAGGCGATGGAGGACGTCGGCAGCGGGCACGTCTCGCTGTGGGACGCCGACGACGAGTTCTTCCACGACGTGCTCGTCGACGAGGACGGCAACACCTTCGCGCTGCCGGTGCGCTCGATGGTCGGGCTGCTGCCGCTGGCCGGCGTGGCGATGGTGCCCAACTGGGTGGCCTACGAGCTGCCCGACCTGACCGACTTCTTCGACGGCTGGACCAGCCGTCGGCCCGAGCTGGCCGACGCCCTGCTGCACACCAACCGGCGGGGCTACAGCCTGCGCACGCTGTCGATGGTCGACCGGGAGCAGTGGCGGGCGACCGTGCGCCGGCTGCTCGACGAGGGGGAGTTCCTCTCGCCGCACGGCATCCGGTCGCTGTCCGCGGCGCACCGGGAGGGGCTCACGGTCACCGTGCACGGCAGGGACATGTCGCTGCGGTACGTGCCCGGCGAGTCCGACTCCGGGATGTTCGGCGGCAACTCCAACTGGCGCGGTCCGGTGTGGTTCCCGGTCAACGCGCTGCTCGTCGACGCGCTGCGCAGCTACGGCCGCGCGGCCGGCGTGGGCGAGACGGTCGAGATGCCGACCGGGTCGGGGCGCCGGGTGAGCGTGACGCAGGTGGCCGACGAGATCGAGGACCGGCTCGTCTCGATGTTCCGCCCCGGCCCCGGCGGGCGCCGTCCCTCGACGCCTCGCCACCACCCCTCGGGTCCGCTCTGGGACGCCCACCCGACGTTCAGCGAGTACTTCCACGGCGACACCGGCGCCGGGCTGGGCGCCTCCCACCAGACCGGGTGGACCGCGCTGGTGGCGCACTTCATCTGCGCCCCGGAGGGCATCCCCAACCGCTGACCCGGCCGCACCGTGCGGGGCGGGCCGGTGCGGCATACCCCGGGTAGCCTGGAGCCGGAGGTGAGCGGCGTGATCCGCACCGCGCTGGTGGTCGACGACGAGCCGCAGATCCGCGCGTTGCTGGCGGCCTACCTGGCCAGGGACGGGTTCCAGGTGCGTGAGGCCGGCACGGGGGCCGAGGCGCTGCGGCAGGCCGGCCTGGAACCGGTCCCGGACGTCGTCCTCCTCGACGTGGGCCTGCCGGACCTGGACGGGGTCGAGGTGCTGCGCCGCCTGCGCCGGGACCGGGACCTGCCGGTGGTCATGGTGACCGCCCGCACCGAGGAGGAGGACGTCCTCGTCGGGCTGGCCGCCGGGGCCGACGACTACGTCACCAAGCCGTTCCGG
>QEUR01000011.1:0-22351 GCA_003577095.1 Acidobacteriota bacterium | reverse complement strand
CCGGGGCCGACGACTACGTCACCAAGCCGTTCCGGCCCCGGGAGGTCGCGGCGCGGGTCGCCGCGGTGCTGCGCCGGTCGGGGGCGGTGCAGGAGGGACCGTCGCCGGCGCGTGACGAGGAGGTGCTCTCCTTCCCCGGGCTGCGGATCGACCGGGGCCGGCGCGAGGTGCGCCGGGAGGGGACGCTGCGCGAGCTGTCCGCGCTCCAGTTCGACCTCCTGTGGGCCCTCGCCGGGGACCCCGGCCGGGTCTTCACGCGTGGCCAGCTGCTGCAGCGGGTCTGGGGCTACGACCACGTCGGTGACGAGCGCGTCGTCGACGTCCACGTGCGCAGCCTGCGCCGGGCCCTGGACGACGACGCCGCGGCGCCGACGGTGGTGGGCACGGTGCGCGGCGTCGGCTACAAGTTCCTGCCCGTCCCGGCGCGGGGCGACGGCATGGCCGGGGGAGGCGGTGGGGCGTGAGCTGGTGGCGGTCGCTGCGCGCCCGGCTGGTGCTCTCGCACGTGCTCGTGGCCCTCGCGTCCGGGGTGGTCACCGTGGTCGTCGTGCGCCTGGTGGCGCTGCAGCGCTGGGACCAGGCCACGAGGATGGGTGGACCGGGGCACATGGGCGGGCAGGTCCGGGCGCGGGCGTCCATGGCCGACGTCCGCGGTGAGTTCGTCGCCAGCGTCGACCGCGCGGTGCTCACCGGAGTGCTGGTGGGTCTGGTCGTCGCCCTCCTCCTGGGTGCGGCAGCGGCCCGGCGCACGGCACGGCCGCTCGAGCAGCTGCGTGCGGCCACCCACCAGCTCTCGAGCGGTCGCTACGACGTGGACGTCCCGCACCTGGAGACGGTCGAGCTCGCCGACCTCGGCAGCGACGTCCGCGAGCTGGGGGACCGCCTGGCCCGCACCGAGGCGCGCCGGGCCCGGCTCATCGGCGAGGTGGCCCACGAGATGCGGACCCCGCTGACGGTCACCCGGGGGTATGCCGAGGCGATGATCGACGGGGTGATGCCCGCCGACGAGGCCGGGCTGCGCACCGTCGTCGACCAGACGCGGCGCCTGGAACGCCTCGCCGAGGACCTCAGCAGCCTGTCCCGGGCGGAGGAGGGACGGCTGGAGGTGCGTCGCGTCCGGGCCGACCTGGTCGAGACGGTGGTGACGGCGCTGACCGCGGTGCAGGACGAGGCGGCCGCCCGCGACCTGAGCGTGGAGCTGTCGGCGCCGCCCCGCCTGGAGGTGGCGCACGACCCTGACCGGATCGCCCAGGTGGTCACCAACCTGCTGACCAACGCGCTGCGCGCCAGCGGGGACGGCGGCCGGGTCGAGGTCGTCGTCAGCGGACCCGGTGCGGGCGCGACCACCGGTCCGCCGCTGCCCGTGACCGTCGAGGTCGTCGACCACGGCGTGGGGCTGCGTCCGGGCGAGGAGGCGATGGTCTTCGAACGCTTCTACCGCGGCGAGGGCCGCGCCGGCGACGGTGGCTCTGGGATCGGGCTGACGATCGCACGGGCGCTGGTGCGTGCCCACGGCGGCGACCTCGTCGCCCGCAGCGAGGGGCCGGGACGGGGCTCCCGGTTCACCGTGACCCTCCCGGCGCGCTGAGCAGGAGAACCACAGGGGTCACGGGACGGGCGGCGCGGCCCATCGTCCGTGCCGCCCGTCGCCCGCTCGGCTCAGGCGTCGTCGGTGTCCGTCACCGGGCAGTCACCCGTGCCGCTGCCGTGGTGCGGAGCGCCCTGGCCGTGATGCAGGCCGGGTCCGTGCTGCAGGCCGGGTCCGTGCTGCCCAAAGGGTCCTTGCTGCATACCCTGACCGCGCTCGCGCGGCTGCACCGCCGGACCCGGCCCGCCCTGACGACCACCGGGGTCCATCATCTGAGGCAGCTCGCCGGCCGCGGCGGCCTCGAAGGCCGCCAGGTGGTGCTCGGAGCCGGTCAGCAGGTGGCCCAGCACCCGGTCGGCACCCGCGTCGTCGGTCTCGTCGATCGTGGACTGCAGCTGCTCGATGTCTGCCGTCTCCAGCTCGATCGCGACCTCGAGGGCGGCGTCCGGGCTGACCAGGCCGCGCTCGAGCCAGGCGTCGTACACCCTCTGGATCTCGTCGTTCTCGAACTCGCCGGCCACCTGGTCGTGCGGCAACGTGCCGCCCATGCTCTCGATGTGGTGGGCCACGGCGTCGTGGTGCCGCTGCTCGGAGACCGCGACCCGCGTGAACGGCGCGAGCCCGCCGTGGGCCTCACCGAGCTCGGCGTAGAGGTCGCCGGCCATCCGCTCATCCTCGAGGTTGAGCTGCAGCGCGTCCATCACCACCGTGCTGGTGGTGGCCTCGTCGCCGTCGTCCACGGTCTGCGCGATCGCGGCGCCGGTCCCCAGGACGAGTGCCGTGCCCACACCCGCCGCCACTACCGTGCTCGTGAGCCTGGTCCTGGTCGTCATCTCGGTTCCTCTCTCTCGTGGTCCTGCTCCTGAGTCAACGCGCCCTGCGTGAAGGGCGCCGGTGCCGTTCGTGAAGCTTCGATGAAGCGGCGCACCGCGCACCCGAGGCATCCGGGCGGCATACCCTGGCCGCATGGTGAAGGTCACCCAGCGTCGTCGCGTCACCCGGCTGTCCGCGGACGGCGGCGTGCGCGAGCGCGCGGACGTGCTGGCGGGCGAGGAACCGCTGGAGATCCGCGTCGGGGGCCGGTCCCTGTCGGTGACCATGCGCACGCCGGGCGACGACTTCGACATGGCGGTCGGCTTCCTGCACGGCGAGGGTCTCCTGGTCGGGTGGGAGGACGTGGCGCAGATCGACTACCGCTCGGGGATCGGTGCCGACGGGCAGCGCGACTACAACGTGGTCGACCTCACCCTCGCCGAGGGCGTCCCGCCGCCGGACGCCTCGCTGGAGCGGCACGTCTACACCTCCAGCTCCTGCGGCGTGTGCGGCACCTCCTCCATCGAGGCGGTGCGGCGGGTGGGCCGGCACGACCTGGTGGACGACGACGAGGCGCACCCGCTCGCCGAGCTGCTGGCCCTGCCCGACCGGCTCCGTGAGGGGCAGACGGTCTTCGACCGCACCGGCGGCGTGCACGCGGCCGGGCTCTTCCTGCCCGGGGACGAGGGGCTGGGGCTGGCGTGCCTGCGCGAGGACGTGGGGCGGCACAACGCCGTGGACAAGGTGGTCGGCTGGGCCATCCGGGAGCGCGGTATGCCGTTGCGCGGCGCGGTCCTGCAGGTGTCCGGCCGGGCCTCCTTCGAGCTGGTGCAGAAGGCGGCGATGGCCGGGATCCCGACGCTGTCGGCCGTCTCCGCGCCCTCCTCGCTGGCGGCCGAGCTGGCGGAGGACCTCGGGATGACCCTCGTCGGCTTCAACCGGGGGTCCTCGCTCAACGTCTACACGGGGCGGCAGCGGGTGCGCTGAGGCCGCACCCCCCGTCGGTGGGCGGGTGCATGATGGAGGCATGGCCTCCGCCGGAGTGACGGTCCGGTCGACCCCGACCGGGGCCGGTCCGCGCGCCGCGCCGGACCGTGGGTGGGACGCGGCGCTCGCGGGCGTCGCCGCCGGGGCGGTCACCGTCGGCACGGCCGAGCTCCTCGCCGGCCTGCTCCTGCGCGTGCTCGGCGGCCAGGGGACACCCTCGCCGCTGCTGGCCGTGGGCGGGGCCTTCGTCGACCTGACCCCCCACTGGCTCAAGGACTGGGCGGTGGCCACCTTCGGCACCGCGGACAAGGTCGCGCTCGGCGTCGGGATCGGCCTCACGCTGGTCGTGCTCGCCGCGCTGGTCGGCCGGCTCGGGCTGATCTCCCGGGCCGCCTCGCTGGCCCTGCTCGGGCTCCTGGGCCTCGTCGCCCTCGGTGCGGTCGTCTCCCGGCCCTCCTTCGCCCCGCTCGACCTCGTGCCGACCCTCGTCGGGCTGGCCCTCGGCGCCGGCGTGCTCTGGGTGCTGCTGGGCCGGCTCCGCGCCGCGAGCGTCCCCCGTGCGACTGGCGACACGGACGGACCGGGGGCGACCGGCGACACGGACGGACCGGGGGCGACCGGCGACACGGACGGACCGGCACGGCATACCCACCCCGACGCCGTGCGTGCGCCGGAAGGCGCGCGACCCACCCGCCGCTCGGTGCTCGGCGTGGCCGCGGGGCTCGGGACGCTGGGCGTGCTCGCGGTCGTGGCCGGGCAGGCGCTGGCCCGCACCGGACGCGCCACCAGCGACGCCGTCGCCCGGCTCGGCCTGCCCACCCCGCGGCGCTCGGTGCGGGTGCCCGCGGACGCGCTCGCCGACGTGCCCGGCCAGACGGCCTACCTGACGCCCAACGAGGAGTTCTACCGGATCGACACCGCCCTCTTCGCGCCCCGCGTCGACGTCGGCCGCTGGCGGCTTCGCGTCACCGGCATGGTCGACCGCGAGGTCGAGATGGACTGGGCCGAGCTGCTCGCCCAGGACCACGTCGAGGCCCTCGTCACCCTCGCGTGCGTGTCCAACACGGTCGGCGGCGACCTGGTCGGCAACGCCCGCTGGACCGGGTGGCCGGTCCGCGAGCTGCTCGCCCGCGCCGGGGTGCAGCCCGGGGCCGACATGGTGCTCTCGCGCAGCGTCGACGGGTTCACCGCCGGGACGCCGCTGGAGGTGCTCACCGACGACCGCGACGCGCTGGTCGCGGTCGCGATGAACGGCGAGCCGCTGCCGGTCGAGCACGGCTACCCGGCGCGGCTGGTCGTGCCCGGCCTCTACGGCTACGTGTCCGCCACCAAGTGGGTCACCGAGCTCAAGGTCACCCGCTTCGACGCCGACGAGGGGTACTGGACGCCGCGCGGCTGGTCGGCCCGCGGCCCGGTCAAGACCGCCTCGCGCATCGACGTGCCCCGCGGCGAGGTCGCCTCAGGCGCGGTGACCGTGGCCGGGGTCGCCTGGGCGCAGCACCGCGGCATCTCCAAGGTCGAGGTCCGCGTCGACGACGGGGTATGGAGCCAGGCCACCCTCAGGGCGGAGCCCACCGTGGACGCGTGGCGGCTGTGGACGTGGGAGTGGCCGGACGCCGAGCCGGGCGAGCACACGCTCACCGTGCGCGCCACCGACGGCACCGGCGAGCTGCAGACCGAGGAGGTCGCGCCGCCGGCTCCCGACGGGGCCTCCGGCTGGCACAGCGTGCGGGTCGCTGTGCGCTGACCCGCAGCGCTCGCGCCCACGGCACCTGCGCCTGTGGACGGCCGACCGCCGACGTCAGCGGCACGGCATACCCTGAATCCCATGCCTGACGTCCCCGACCTCGACACGCTGCTGCACGCCGCGGTGACCGCGGTCGGCGGCACCGAGCGTCCGGGCCAGGTGCAGATGGCGAAGGCCGTGGAGCGGGCCGTCGAGCGCGAGGAGCACCTGCTCGTGCAGGCGGGCACGGGCACCGGCAAGTCGCTGGCCTACCTCGTGCCGGCCGTCGCCCACGCCATGCGCACCGGCAAGCCGGCCGTGGTGGCGACGGCGACCCTCGCGCTGCAGGCGCAGATCGTCGACCGCGACCTGCCCAGGATCGCCGACGCGCTCGAGCCGCTGGTGGGCCGGCGACCGACCTTCGCGCTGGTCAAGGGACGGTCCAACTACCTGTGCCAGCACAAGCTGGTCGGCGGGTTCCCCGACGACGACGAGGACGCCCTGCTGTCGATGGGCGCGGTCGACAGGGAGCGCTCGCGCACCGGCGAGGAGGTCGTGCGGCTGCGGGAGTGGGCCGAGATCACCGAGTCCGGCGACCGCGACGAGCTCGTGCCCGGGGTGAGCAACCGCGCCTGGCGCCAGGTCTCGGTCACCGCGCAGGAGTGCCTCGGCAGCCGCTGCCCCGTCTTCGCCGAGTGCTTCGTGGAGCGGTCGAGGGAGGCGGCCAAGCAGGTTGACGTCATCGTCACCAACCACTCCTTCATGGCCATCGACGCCTTCGAGGGGCGCTTCATGCTGCCCGAGCACGACCTGCTCGTGGTCGACGAGGCGCACGAGCTGACCGACCGCGTGACCTCCACGATCACCGACGAGCTCACCTCGGGCACCGTCTCGGCCGCCGCCCGAAGAGCCGGCAGGGGCGAGGCCTCCGCCCGTCTCTCGGAGACCAGCGACCTGGTCGCGGACACCCTCGCCGACCTGCCGGAGGGCAAGCTCGGCGGGCTGCCCGAGCGGCTCGTCACCACCCTGCAGCTGGTGCGCGACGCGGCGCGCGACACGCTCTCGGAGATCAAGCCGGACAAGGGGGCGGAGGTCGACGGCGCCCGCCAGATGGCGCTGGCCGCGGTCGAGGAGGTCCAGGACACCGCTGCCCGCGTGATCGAGGGGCGCGAGCTCGACGTGGTCTGGGTCAGCCACGACCAGCGCCGCGGCGCGGTGCTGCGGGTGGCGCCGATGAGCGTGGCGATGCTCGTGCGCGACAAGATCTTCGAGGACCGCACCGTCGTGCTGACCTCGGCCACGCTCGAGCTCGGCGGCACCTTCGACGCGGTGGCCGGGACCATCGGGCTGCGGGGCGCGGGCTCGCCGCCCTGGCAGGGGCTGGACGTCGGCTCGCCCTTCGACTACCCGCAGCAGGCGATCGCCTACGTCGCCGCCCACCTGCCGCCGCCCGGCCGGGACGGCGCGGCGCCGGTGGTCTTCGACGAGATCGAGGCCCTCGTGCGGGCCGCCGGGGGACGGACGCTGGGCCTGTTCAGCTCCCGCCGCGCGGCCGAGGCCGCCGCCGAGGAGATGCGCACCCGGCTGGCCGGCACCGGCATGACCGTGCTGTGCCAGGGCGACGACCAGACGCCGACCCTCGTGCGCCGCTTCGCCTCGGACGCGACGACCTGCCTGTTCGGGACACTGTCGCTGTGGCAGGGCGTGGACGTGCCCGGCCCCGCCTGCCAGCTGGTCATCATCGACCGCATCCCGTTCCCGCGCCCCGACGACCCGCTGTCCTCGGCCCGTACCGAGGCGATCTCGCGGATGGGCGGCAACGGCTTCATGCAGGTCTCGGCCACCCACGCCGCCCTGCGGCTGGCGCAGGGTGCCGGCCGGCTGGTGCGCAGCGCGGGCGACCGCGGCGTCGTGGCCTTCCTCGACTCGCGGATGATGTCGGCCCGCTACGCACCCTTCCTGCAGAAGTCGCTGCCGCCCTTCTGGCCCACGTCGGACCGGGCGCTCGTCCTCAAGGCGCTCGCCCGCCTGGACGCCATCGCCGGCGAGGTGCTGCCGGTCGCGGCGCCCGCGGCGCGGGGGCTGGGCGGAGCTCCGCTCGTCTCCCCGGGCCCGGTCCCCGTCGCGCGCTCGCCGCGCACCGCGGTCACCGGGGGCCACGCCTGGACCGACGAGCAGGACGAGGAGCTGCGCGACGGCCTCGAGGCCGGCGTCGGCGTCGAGGAGCTCGCCGAGCACCTCGAGCTCGCGCCCGACCTGGTCACCGCCCGGATCAACCAGCTGGGGCTGGAGGTGCCTGCATGACACCCGACGAGCACGAGGCGGTCGACCGGCCGCTCTGGCACCTCGCCGAGATGGCCCAGTGGGAGGCCGCCCTGCGGACCGGGACCTACGGTCGGTCCACGCGTGGGGCGAGCCTGGCGGAGGTGGGTTACATCCACGCCTCCTTCCCGGAGCAGCTGCCCGGGGTCGCGAAGGCCTTCTACGCCAGGGTCTCCGAGCCCCTCGTGGTCCTGGAGATCGACCCCGCCCGGCTGGCCCGGGCCGGTGTGGAGGTCCGCCTGGAGCCCGGTGACCCCGCCGACCCGGAGTCTCCTCGCTTCCCCCACGTCTACGGCGCGCTCCCCGTGGGCGCGGTCACCCGGACCCGTCCGGCGGCGGTGCAGAAGGGGTGGCTCGACCTCGGCCCATGGCAGGACGTGCCGCAGGAGCCCGCCGACGTCTGAACCTCCGGCGGCCGGCAGGCCGGGGGCGGCGCGGCTCACCAGGAGAACAGATATGCCGCCAGGTTCTGCAGGGCGAAGACCACGGCGATCGCGCTGAGGAGGGCGGCGGGCACCCAGCCCCGCCGGTCACCCTGGCGCGCGGCCCGCACCGCGAACCAGGACGACACCGCGGCCGCGACCGCCACGATCAGCACCGCGGGGATCGCCACGACGGCCGCCGTGGACGGCGGCACCCTGACGTCGCCCGAGTAGCCGAGGGCGCTCATCACCCCGTTGGCCGCGAAGAACCCGGCCGCGAAGGCCAGTGGAAGCAGCAGCGCCGACAGCCAGGCGTTGCGCACGTCATGACCGGCCAGGCTCCGTGCGTGGTGGTGGCTCGTCGTGGTCGACATCTCCCACACCTCCTGCGGGGCGAGGAGGGCGGGCCGATGGTCCGCCGGCTCCACCTCCATTGTCGTCCTACGTGTCGTAGTGATCAAGGGTCGCGCTGTGGAGACCGGTCAGGCCTGTCGGTCGGCCATGGCAGGCTGGCCCCGTGACCTCGCCACTCCAGCTCGCCCTCATCACCGGGCCCGAGGAGATCCTCGCCGAGCGCGGCGTCGAGTCGGTGCTCGAGGCGGTCCGCGCCGTCGAGCCGGAGACCGAGCTGGTGCGGCTGCACGCCGCGGGCTACCAGCCGGGGGAACTGCTCGTGCACGCGAGCCCGAGCCTGTTCGGCGGGTGGACGGTCATCGTCGTCCACGACATGGACGAGGCCGACGACGCGCTGGTGGAGGACCTGCTGTCCTACTTGGACCGGCCGGCCGACGGCGTGACCCTCGTCGTGCGCCACAAGAGCGGCAACCGCGGCAAGAAGGTCCTCGACACGCTGCGCAAGCAGGGGGCCCGGGTCGTGGAGGCCAAGGCGGTGAAGTCCGAGGCTGACAAGCACACCTTCGTCAAGCACGAGTTCCGCGCGGCCCGCCGACGGATCGGCGAGGACGCGGTGGCGGCGTTGGTCCAGGCGCTCGGCAAGGACCTGCGCGAGCTCGCCGGTGCCTGCGCCCAGCTGGTGCGCGACGTCGAGGGCACGATCGGGGTCCAGCACGTGACGACCTACTACGGGGAGAAGGTCGAGACCACCGGCTTCAAGGTCGCCGAGGCCGCGCTCGCCGGCGACGAGGCCACCGCGCTGCGCCTGCTGCGGCATGCGATGCTCGGCGGGCTGGACCCCGTGCCGATCGTCGCCGTGCTCGCCATGCAGCTGCGCCAGGTGGGCAAGGTCGCCTCGGCCGGGCGCGGCAGCAGCGGCCAGGTCGCGCGCGACCTCGGCATGGCCCCCTGGCAGGTCGACCAGGCCAGGAGGGTGGCCCGCGGCTGGGACGGCCCGAGCCTGGGCCGCGCGATCCAGGCGGTCGCTCGGGCCGACGTCGACGTCAAGGGCGGCCTGCGCACCGAGGCCGCCGTGCGCAGCCCTGAGTACGCCGTGGAGCGCGCGGTCCTCGAGGTCTGCCGGGCCCGCCGGGGCTGAGACGCCGCAGGCGCCCCGGGAGGGCCTCCGCTGCTCGCGGCGCCGCCCCGGGACGCTCCGCCGTGGCGGAACCGTCCCGGGGCGGGTCGCTGCTGGCTCAGCTGGTCGGGATGTTGCTGTCGGTGCGCGTGCCGTGCGGCCGCTGAGCCGGCTCGGCGGTGGTGCCGAACAGCGTCTGCAGCTGGGTCTCGACGCTCGGGTTCACCGCGGCGGTCCCACCCACGATGGTGATGAGCGGGAAGGACGTGCTGGAGATGAGCCGGTCGATCTCGTCCATGATCCCCGCCGGCACCTCGCCGGGCCCGGTCAGCGCCACGCCGGCACCGGTGCGCGCCGCGACGGGCACCGAGGTCAGCGCGTCCGGGAAGGCCTGGCCGCTGGCGACCATGACCTTGCCCTCGGCCGGGAACTGCTCGAGGACCTGCTCGGCGGTGCCGTAGCGGTCGCTCCCGGCGTAGCGGGTGGCGGGCACGCCGTCGGCGGCCTCGGTGACGACCGCCTCGGACAGGACCGCAGGGCCACCGGCCGCGTAGAGGGCGTCGTAGGACAGCCCCGCCAGCGCCGCGGCGGTGGCGTCCGGCAGCGAGGTGCCGCGGGTCAGCACGAGCGGCGCCTGGTGCCGGGCCGCCAGCGCGCTGAGGACCAGCGCGTCCGGGTAGTCCTCGCCGGAGGCCAGGAAGACCTCCGCGCTGCTGTCCTGCATCACCCGGGCGGCGACCAGGCCCGCCGTCGCGTAGCGGTCCGCGCCGCCGACGCGCTCCACGTCGGCCGACGGCAGGGCCGCCTGCACGTCGTCCAGCACGCCCTGGCCGAGGGCCGCTGACCCGCCGACCACCACGACGCGCGAGGGCTGGAGCCGCTCGAGCTCGGCCGTGGACACCGCGGCCAGCCCGCCGGGACGGCTCAGCAGGAGGGGTGCCCCCAGCTGGGCGGCCCACGGCGCGGCGGCGAGCGCGTCGGGGAAGGTGACGGAGCTGGCGATCAGGACCGTGTCGGCCGCGACGAACTTCTGCTCTGAGAGCAGCCCGGCGGTCTCGATCCGGTCGGCCCCGCCGATCCGCTCGATGTCGAAGCTGCACGGGCCGTCGACGTCCTCGGGGTAGAACGGGTCGTCGTAGCTCAGGGTGCCGACGGGGTCCCCGGCGGCGTCGACGTCGAGGATCTCGATGCCCACCCCGGGGGCGCCGGTGCCGTAGAGACCGACGAAGGACAGGAAGGCGTTGACGTCCAGGGTCGTGCCGACCCGCACCTCGGCGGTGCGGGAGTCCTTGAGCTCGCCGTCGTCCCACACCTGGAACTCGATCTTGTCGAAGCCCCCGCCGTCGTCGGTGTCGCCGGTGACGGTGGCCTGGATGGCGTACTCGTTGCGGCTGCAGTCGCCGTTGACGAACTGGACGCCGGTGATCTCGTAGTCGCCCAGCGTGGCCGCGCGGGCCGGTGCCGCCCCGAGGACACCGACGCCGGCGGTGGCGAGGGCCGCGACGGCGGCGGTGCGCCGCCGTGCCCGCACGTGGGTGCCTGCATACAGGTCGTTCATGGTTCTTCCCCCTCCGAATCGTGGCGCCGCGGTGCGCGGCGTCACCCGGTCCGAGCCGCAGGGCCGTCCGCAGATACGTCCCCGGACGGGACGCCGACTTGGGCGGGACGGCCGGGCGCTGGTAGATTGACCCCTTGCGTGCGCGCCCGGTCGTGCGCGCACCGCAGCAGTACCCCGCACGGGCCACCCGCCAGGGCATCCCCACGCCTCTCGTTCCGGTCCGTGCGACCGTCGCCCTCACCGACACCCGACCACCACTTTTCAGGAAGACACTTCGTGGCAAACATCAAGTCCCAGATCAAGCGCGTCAAGACCAACGCCAAGCGCACCGAGCGCAACCGCGCGTACAAGTCCGAGCTGCGCACCTGGATCCGCAAGTTCCGCGAGGCCGCCGACAGCGGGGACCAGGCCAAGGCCGCCGACGCCCTGAAGCTGGCGTCCAAGAAGCTGGACAAGGCCGTCTCCAAGGGCGTCCTGCACGCCAACCAGGCCGCCAACAAGAAGTCGGCCATGGCCAAGCGCTTCAACTCGATCGGCGCCTGAGGCAACCGACCGACGCCGGCAGGGCGCTCACCCGATCCGGGTGGGCGCCCTGCTGCGCTAGGATCGGACCATCATGTCGACCCGTTGCGTGCTCCTCCTTATCCAGCCGCGCTGACGACGCACACCCAGCGCGGCTGACCCCTCCACGCGCGAGGGGCTTTTTTGTGCACCGAGGCATGACCGAGCACGAGTGAGACAGGACGAGGAGAAGATGAGCGAGCGGATCCCCGAGCACCGCTACACCGCGGAGCTGGCCGGCCGGATCGAGGCCAAGTGGCAGGACCGCTGGGAGGCCGAGGACACCTTCCGCTCGGCCAACCCCGCCGGGCCGTGGGCCGAGCCGGACGACCCGCGCATCACGCGCGGCCACCGGTACGTCATGGACATGTTCCCCTACCCCTCGGGCGCCGGGCTCCACGTGGGCCACCCGCTGGGGTTCATCGCCACCGACGTGCACGCGCGCTACCTGCGCACGACCGGGATGAACGTGCTGCACACCATGGGCTTCGACGCCTTCGGCCTGCCGGCCGAGCAGTATGCCGTGCAGACCGGCCAGCACCCGCGCGTCACCACCGAGCGCAACATGGAGGTCTACCGGGCCCAGCTGCGCCGGCTGGGGATGGGGCACGAGCGCCGCCGCAGCCTCGCCACCATGGACCCCGACTACTACCGCTGGACCCAGTGGATCTTCACCCAGATCCGCGAGTCCTGGTACGACCCCGAGGCGACCTCCCGGGACGGCCGCGGCACCGGCCGGGCCCGGCCGATCTCCGAGCTGGTCGCCGAGCTGGAGTCGGGGGAGCGAGCCACCCCGGACGGGCGGCCCTGGGCGCAGCTGAGCGCGGTCGAGCGGGCCGACGTCCTGGACGCCCACCGGCTGGCCTACGTCTCGGCGGCCCCGGTCAACTGGTGCCCGGGGCTGGGCACCGTGCTGTCCAACGAGGAGGTCACCGCCGACGGCAAGTCCGAGCGCGGCGACTTCCCGGTGTTCAAGCGCAACCTGAGCCAGTGGATGATGCGGATCACCGCCTACGCCGACCGGCTGGTCGACGACCTGGACCGGCTGGACTGGCCGGAGAAGGTCAAGCTGATCCAGCGCAACTGGATCGGCCGCTCCACCGGCGCCAACGTCTCCTTCGTCGTCGGGACGCCCGGGGGGACCCGGGAGACGCTGCGCGTCTTCACCACCCGCCCCGACACCCTCTTCGGCGCGACCTTCATGGTCGTGGCCCCGGAGCACCCCCTGCTGGACTCGATCGTGCCGACGGCCTGGCCGGAGGGGACCGACCCGGCCTGGCACCAGGGCGAGGAGACCCCGCTGGCCGCGGTGGCCGCATACCAGCGGATGGCCTCCACCAAGAGCGACGTGGAGCGGCAGGCGGACGCCAGGGCCAAGACGGGCGTGTTCACCGGGGCGTTCGCGACCAACCCGGTCAACGGTGCCAGGATCCCCGTCTTCGTCGCCGACTACGTGCTGATGGGCTACGGCACCGGCGCGATCATGGCGGTGCCCGGGCAGGACCAGCGCGACTGGGACTTCGCCACCGCCTACCGGCTGCCGATCGTGCGGACCGTGCAGCCGCCCGAGGGCCACCCCGAGGACGAGGCGTTCACCGGCGAGGGTCCGGCGATCAACTCCGCCAACGACGAGGTCAGCCTGGACGGGCTGGGCGTCGAGGAGGCCAAGGAGCGGATCATCGCCTGGCTGGCCGGCAAGGGGCTGGCCGAGCCGACCGTCACCTACCGGCTGCGCGACTGGCTGTTCAGCCGGCAGCGCTACTGGGGCGAGCCGTTCCCGGTGCTGTGGGACGAGGACGGCGTGGCGCACAGCGTGCCCGACCACCTGCTGTCGGTGGAGCTGCCCGAGGTGCCCGACTACAGCCCGCGCACCTACGACCCCGAGGACGCCGACAGCTCGCCCGAGGCGCCGCTGGCCCGCGCGACCGACTGGGTGCACGTCGAGCTGGACCTGGGCGACGGTCGGGGCGTGCGGCCCTTCCGCCGGGAGACCAACACGATGCCCAACTGGGCGGGGTCGTGCTGGTACCACCTGCGCTACCTGGACCCCGCCAACGAGGAGGCCCCGGTCGACCCGGCGGTCGAGCGCTACTGGATCGGACCGCGTCCTGAGCCGGTGGCCAGCGCGCCGGCGGGTGCGACCGACCCCGGCGGCGTCGACCTGTACGTCGGCGGCGTCGAGCACGCGGTGCTGCACCTGCTGTACGCCCGGTTCTGGCAGAAGGTGCTCTACGACCTGGGCTACGTGTCCTCCGAGGAGCCGTTCCGCCGGCTGATCAACCAGGGCATGGTCGAGGCCTACGTCTACCGCGACGCGCGCGGCTTCCCGGTGCCGGCCGCGGAGGTCGAGGAGCACCCCTCCGGCGACGGCGGGCCGGCGACCTACACCTGGCAGGGCCAGCCGGTCACCCAGGAGCACGGGAAGATGGGCAAGTCCCTCAAGAACGTGGTCACCCCCGACGAGATGTGCGAGCAGTACGGCGCCGACACCTTCCGCGTCTACGAGATGTCGATGGGGCCGCTGGAGCAGTACCGCCCGTGGGAGACCCGCGCCGTCGTCGGCTCCATGCGCTTCCTGCAGCGGCTGTGGCGCAACGTGGTCGACGAGGAGACCGGCGAGGTCACCGTCACCGACGCCCCGCTGGACGAGGAGACCGACAGGGCGCTGCACCGCACGATCGACGGGGTGCGCGCGGACTACGAGGCGCTGCGGACGAACACCGCGGTCGCCAAGATGATCGAGCTGAACAACCACCTGACCAAGCTGGACGTCGTGCCCCGCGCCGCCGTCGAGCCCCTGGTGCAGATGGTCGCGCCGGTCGCCCCGCACCTGGCCGAGGAGCTGTGGGAGCGGCTGGGGCACGACGGGTCGCTGACCTACGAGCCGTTCCCGCAGGCCGACCCCGCCAAGCTGGTCGAGGACACCGTGACCTGCGTCGTGCAGGTCGGGGGCAAGGTCCGGGACCGGCTGGAGGTGCCCGCCGACATCGACCCCTCCGCGCTGGAGGAGCTGGCCCTGGCGAGCGAGAAGGTGCAGGCGTTCGTCGACGGGGCGCCGGTGCGCAAGGTGATCGTGCGCGCGCCCCGGCTGGTCAACGTGGTGGTCTGAGGCGGGCCGCCGATGACCGTGCAGCTGGTGACCGACACCACCGCCTGCCTGCCCGCCGACCTGGTGGAGCGGGCGGGCGTCACGGTGGTCCCGCTGCACGTCACCGTGAGCGGCCGCGGCACGGTGAAGGCCCGCGAGACCAGCCCCGGCGAGGTCGCCGAGCTCCTCGCCCGGGGCAAGGAGCGCGTCTCCACCTCGCGCCCGTCGCCGGGGGAGTTCGTGCAGGCCTACCGGGCGCTGGCGGCCCGCACCGGCTGCGACCAGATCGTCTCGGTCCACCTGTCCTCCGAGGTCAGCGGGACGGTCGAGGCGGCCGAGTCCGCGCGCGAGGAGCTGCGCGGCGAGCTGGACGTCGAGGTCGTCGACTCCCGGGTGCTCGGGATGGCGATGGGGTATGCCGTGTGCGCCGGCGCCGAGGCCGCCTCCCGCGGGTCATCGGCCGCCTCGGTGGCGGACCTGGTGCGGCGGCACGCCGCGGCGAGCCGAACGTGGTTCTACGTCGACACCCTCGAGCACCTGCGCCGCGGCGGCCGGATCGGCCGGGCGGCGGCGCTGCTCGGCTCGGCGCTGGCGATCAAGCCGCTGCTCACGCTGCGCGACGGTGAGGTGCACCCCTCCGACCGGGTGCGCACGCGGACCAAGGCCCTCGCCCGGCTGGTCGACCACGTCGTGGGGGCGGTGGACGAGGCGCGGGCGGACGGGCTGGAGGTCCGGGTGGCCGTGCACCAGCTGGCCGCCGAGGAGGCCGCCCGCGAGCTCGCCGCCACCCTGCAGGAGCGCACCGGCGTCGAGCCGGACCTGACCGAGCTCGACCCGGTCGTCAGCGTGCACACCGGCCCCGGCACCCTCGGCGTGACGGTGGCGCCCCAGCCGCAGGCGTAGCGCCTGGGTCGCGCCACCCCGGGCGACCGGCGACACGTTCGGTCCGCGCCACCTTGGGCGACCGGCGACACGTTCGGCCCGCGCCACCGCTGTGGCCGCGCCACCCCGGGCGACCGGCGACACGTTCGGTCCGCGGCTGTGGCGTCCCAGCGTCTTGTAGAGGGGAACGGCTCTTCGCGCGTGCAGGAACCCGCGCGAAGAGCGGTGTCCCTCCACAGGACGACGGCAGGGCCTCCGCCCACACCCCCTGCCGCACCACGCCGTCGTCCACAGGCCGTCCGGCGGCGCTGGGTGACGCTGTCTGCGGTCCATACCGTCGGGTGCCATGGTGTCTCGTCGGCCCAGCGACCCGCCGCCCGACCGCCTCGCCCGGCTCCTGCAGGAGACCCGCGACGACGCGGTGAGGGCGGGCGAGGACGTGCCGTCCGGTCGGGACGCCGCTGCCGGTGAGGACGTGCAGGAGTGGGAGCAGGAGGACGACGGCTGGGACCCGCTCGGCCCGGCCCACGGGGCGCCGCCGTCGGGGCGGCACCGGCAGCCCACGGTGCCGGTGTTCACGGTGCCTGCATGGCTGCGCTCGGCCCAGCTCGCGGTGGGAGCCCGGGCGGTGCGCGGCCTGCTCGTCCTGGCCCTCGTGGCGGTGCTCGTGCTCGGTGCGAGGTGGCTCTGGGCGCAGCGTCCGGCCGAGGCGTCCGGCGTCCAGCGGGTGGCCGAGCTGGGCAGCGACGAGGGGGAGTCGCCCGGGGGCGCGGACGCTGCTGAGGTGACCGACGAGGGGTCGGGTGAGCCGACCGAGGACGACGCTCCGGACGCGCCACCGGGTGCGCGACCGGACGGGGAGGAGGCCGGTGCGGACCTCGTCGTGCACGTCACCGGTGCGGTCGAGGAGCCCGGGGTCGTCGAGCTGCCCGCCGGCTCGAGGGTGGTCGACGCGGTGCGCGCCGCCGGCGGCCTGACGGGGGAGGCGGACCAGTCCTCGGTCAACCTGGCCCGGACCCTGGTCGACGGCGAGCAGCTGTGGGTGGGACGGCCGGGGGAGGAACCACCAGCCGGCTGGTCGCCGCCAGCTGCCGAAGGGCCGGGCCGTGGAGCGGGCGGTGCGGCTGGTGCGAGCGGCGCGCAGCCGGCCCCGCTCGACCTCAACACCGCCACCCAGGCCGACCTGGAGGAGCTCCCAGGCATCGGCCCGGTGACGGCCGGGCACATCCTTGCGTGGCGGGACGAGCACGGGCGGTTCTCCCGCGTCGACGAGCTGCTCGAGGTCAGCGGCATCGGCGAGCGCACCCTTGCCCAGCTCGAGCCGCTGGTCACAGTCGGTGGATAGGTCCGCGTACGTGGCGGTGCAGGCGGAGGACACCGTGGTCGGCGCGCAGGGCCGGGCGGACGCCGCGGACGGGCACCGGGCAGTCGCCACCGACGAACGCCCCCTCGACATGCGCCTCCTCCTGCCGGCGCTGACCGCCTGGGCGGTCCTGGCCGTCCTCGTCGCCGGACGGGTCTGGCTGCTCGCCGCCGTGGGGGCGTCGTGCGCCCTGGTGGCGCTCTTCCTCCCGCGCACGCGGGCGCGGACCCGGCCGAGGACCAGGATGGCGAGGATCTGGCACGGGCAGCTCGCCATGACCCTGGCCGCGGTGGCCCTCCTGACCCTGGCCGGGGCCGGCCACCTGGCCCGCGACCGGGCCGGACCGGTGCCCGGCTGGGCGGACGAGGGTGCGACCGCCACCGTCGTGGCGACCGTCACCACCGAGCCTCGCCTGATCACCCGCGGCGACGAGCGCGAGCCCCTCGTCGTGGTCGAGCTGCGGCTTCGCGAGGTCAGCGCCCGCGGGCGCACCGTGCGCAGCGCGGCCCCGGTCCTGGTCATGGCCGACGAGGGCGACGGCTGGCAGCACCTGCGGTGGCGCAGCACCGTCCGCGCCGACGGCCGGCTGCGCGCGACGGACCCCGGGGACCGCGCGGTGGCCCTGCTCGTGCCCCGCGGGGGCCCGGTGACCGACGAGCGCCCCGGTGCGGTGCTGCGCGCGGCCGACCACGTGCGCGACCGGTTCCGGGCCGCCGTCGCCCCGTTGCCCGCCGATCCCCGCGGGCTCGTCCCGGGCCTGGTCATCGGCGACACCTCGCTCACCCCGGAGGAGCTCACCGAGGACATGCGCGCCACCGGACTCACCCACCTGAGCGCCGTCAGCGGCAGCAACGTCGCCCTGGTCACCGGCGCCGTCGCCGTCCTCGTCGCGCACCTCGGCGTCCGCAGGCGCTGGCGCACGCCGCTGGTCCTGCTCGCCCTCGGCGGCTTCGTCCTGCTCTGCCGGCCCGAGCCCTCGGTCCTGCGCGCGGGCGTGATGGGCACCGTCGGCCTGCTCGCCCTGTCGTCGTCCCGGCGCCGGGTCAGCCTGCCGGCGCTCGCCGCCGCCGTCCTGGGGCTGCTGTGCGTGGACCCGTGGCTGGCGCGCTCCTACGGCTTCGCGCTGTCCACCCTGGCCACCCTCGGCCTCGTCGTCTGGTCGCGTCCCTGGGGCGACGCGATCGCCGCCCGGCTGCCCCGACGCGTCGCGCTGCTCGGAGACGCCGTGTCGGTACCGCTCGCCGCGCAGGTCGCCTGCGCCCCGGTCATCGTCCTGCTCCAGGGCAGCATCACGCTCGTCGCCGTGCCGGCCAACCTGCTCGCCGCGCCGCTCGTCGCCCCGACCACGGTCCTCGGCGTGGTCGCGGCCGTCGTCTCGCCGCTCTCCGGCACCCTGGCCACCGCGGTCGCCTGGCTGGCCGCCCTGCCCGCGTGGCTCATCGCCCTCGTCGCGCACGCCGGCGCCGACCTGCCCTGGGGGACCCTCGGCTGGGTCGAGGGCGGCCCCGGCGCGCTGCTCCTGGCCGCGCTGACCGTGCTCGCCCTGGCCACCGGCCCCTGGTGGCGCGACCTGCTGCGACGCCGGCCCGTCCTGGGCGTCGGCGCGCTGGGCGTCCTGGCCGGTCTCCTCTGGCCGGCGCCCGGCCTGGGCGCCTGGCCCCCACCCGGCTGGATCGTCGTCGGGTGCGACGTCGGTCAGGGCGACGCGTTCGTGCTCCGCTCCGGGCCGCGCTCGGCCGTCGTCGTCGACACCGGCCCGGATCCGGACCCCGTCGCCCGCTGCCTGCGCGACCTCGGCGTCGACCACGTCGGGGCGCTCTTCCTCACCCACTTCCACGCCGACCACGTGGGCGGTCTGGAGGGGGTGCTGGACGAGTCACGGGTGGACACGGCATACCTGACCTCGGTGCGCGACCCGCCGGACGTGGCCGCGGCGACCCTCGCCGAGCTGGCCGACACGGAGGTGCCGACGCGCGTGGTGCGCGCCGGCGACGTGCTCACGGTCGGCGCAGCCGCGGTCGAGGTGGTCTCGCCCGAGGAGCGGCCGGTGGTCGGCGGCTCGGCGGCCAACAACGCCAGCCTCGTGCTCGACGTCACGGTCGCCGGCACCCGCGTCCTGCTCACCGGCGACATCGAGCCGGAGGCGGCCCGGGCGGTGCGGCAGGCGGTGGCGGGTCGCGACTACGACGTGCTCAAGGTCGCCCACCACGGCTCCGCGGCCCAGGACCCGGCGCTGGTCGAGGGCGCCAGCGCGGAGGTCGCGCTGATCGGCGTGGGCGCGGACAACACCTTCGGCCACCCCGCGCCGCGCACGCTCGACCTGCTGCGGGGTTCGGTCGTGCTGCGCACGGACCTGGACGGTGACGTCGCCGTGGGTCGGGACGATGGAGCGCTGTTCGTCGCCCGCCGGGACGGCTGACCAGGGGGTATGCCGTGCAGCCGCGCCTCAGCCCTCGGTCGCCGGGCCGGTCGCGCTCAGCGCCGCCGCGCTGCGCTCGAGCGCCTCGACGGTCACGGCGACCGACGGCACCCGGATCAGGTCCGGCGTGGTGACCAGCTGGACGACGCGCCGCGAGGGAGGTGAGACCGGGCGGACGACGACGTCGGGGTGGGAGACCGAGTTGAGGATGAGGCGCGGGGCGAGGGCGACGCCGAGACCGGCGGCGATGAGCCCCAGCACCGCGACGTAGTCCTCGGTCTCGAAGGTGACGTCAGGCTCGAAGCCGGCGCCGTGGGCCAGCGAGAGCAGGTGCCCGCGGCAGCGGGTGCAGCCGGCGATCCACGGCTCGCCGGAGAGATCGGCCAGGTCGACCTCGTCCTGCGCGGCGAGCGGGTGGTCCTTGGGCAGCACGAGCATGACGGGGTCGGTGAGCACGTCGATGACCTCCAGGCCGGCGAGGTCGTCCACGCCGCGGCCCGGGTCGGTCCCCTCGTAGGAGAAGGCCACCGCCAGGTCCACCTCCCCGCTGCGCAGCGCGGCCAGCGACTCCGGGGGCTCGGCCTCGGCGAACTTGACGGTGATCTGCGGGTGCTCGGCGCGCAGCTCGGCCAGCGCCCGGGGCACCAGGACCGCCGAGGAGGAGGGGAAGGCCATCAGCCGCACCACGCCCTGCTGGAGCCCGGCGATGGCCGTGACCTCCGACTCGGCCTGCTCGAGCGCGTCGAGGATGCCGACCGCGTGCCGGGCCAGCACCCTCCCGGCCTCGGTGAGCCGCACGGTGCGCCCGGCCCGCTCGACGAGCACGGTGCCGGTGCGCTCCTCCAGCCGCCGCACCATCTGGCTCACCGCCGGCTGGGTGTAGCCCAGCGAGGCGGCCGCCGCCGTGAAGGTCCCCTCCTCGGCGATCGCCCGCATCACGCGCAGCCCTGCAGCATCGAGCATGCTCGCGAGCCTAACCGCTCCACCCCCGGGGCAGGGCCGCTCGTCCCCGCGGACGTGGGACCAAGGTCCCGCGAAGGTCCGGACCTCCTCCTCTACTACAGAGCGTCGGAAATTGGGAGGCTGGTACCAGCACATCAGGAACACACCAAGGAGATGGCTACCATGACCACACGTTCCGAGTACCGCGTGGACCCGAAGCTCGACACCGTCGCGCACGAGGACCACCACATCCTGCCGACCGCGGGTGGCTACGCCCTCGGGGTCATGCGGATCGCCTTCGGGTTCTACTTCCTCTGGGCCTTCGTCGACAAGATGTTCGGCCTGGGCTTCGCCACCCCCGCCGAGCGCTCCGTCATCAACGGCGGCTCGCCGACGACCGGCTACCTGTCCGGCGTCGAGGGCCCGCTCGCCGGCTTCTACAACGGCATGGCCGGCAGCGCCGTCGTCGACTTCCTGTTCATGGCCGGCCTCCTCGGCATCGGGCTGACGCTGGTCCTCGGCGCGGGCGCCCGGGTCGGTGCCCTGGCCGGAGCGCTGATGTACCTGTTCATGTACGGCGCCTCCCTGCCGACGGTGACGAACCCGTTCCTCGACGACCACCTCACCGGCGCGATCGTCATGCTGGTCATCGCCGCCATCCCCGCGGCGTGGTCCTACCTGGGGCTGGGCTCCTGGTGGGCCCGCATCGCCCCGGCCTGGCTGCGCTGAGCCCACCGTGAGCGCCACGGTGCAGGCCCCCGGGTCGGTGCTGGTCGGCGTGGACGGATCGGCGCACAACACCTCCGCGGTCGCCTGGGCGGCCGCGGAGGCCTTGTCGTCCTCAGCCACGCTGGTCCTCGTGCACGACGACGGGGGCGCAGGAGGAGCAGCGGCGCGGGCCACGCTGGACCGCGCAGCGGCAGAAGCGTTGCAGGTGGACCGGGACCTGCGAGTGGTCGCCCGGGTGGCGACCGACGCGGGCCCCGCGGCCGGACTGGTCCGTTCGGCGCGCGAGGAGCAGCTGCGTGCGGACGACGAGGACGGGTCCGTCGGGACCGAACCGGTGGTCGTCGTCGGCCGGCGCGGAGCCGGCGGTTTCCGGGAGATGACGCTCGGGTCGACCGCCCGTCGTCTCGCCCACCAGCCGGACGGGCCGGTCACGGTGATCGTGCCCAGCGGCTGGGACCCCTCGGACGTGGGGCAGGACGCCCCGGTGGTCGTCGAGGCGGTCTCGGACCACGCGCTGGCCTTCGCCACCGCCAGGGCCGTCCGCCTCGGTCGCGGACTGGTGGCCGTGTCGAGCTGGTCGGTCCCCGCCGACGAGGCGATGGCCGGCCTGCCCATCCCGCAGGTCTGGTCGGTGCACGCCGACCGGGCCGAGCAGAGGCTGGAGGAGACGCTGCGCCCCTGGCGGGCGGCATACCCAGGGCTGGAGGTGGTGGCGGTCGCCACCGACCGCCACCCGGTCGCCGCCCTGCTGGACCAGGGGATCGGCGCCGAGCTGCTCGTGGTCCCTCGTGGGACCACCGCCGCCGCGGTCGTGGAGCACACGGAGTGCCCGGTCGCGGTCGTGTGAGGGGGCAGGAGGGCCGTCGGGGTCGACACCCCGGCGGCCCTCCCGCGTCACCGGCCGGACGCCCGACACGCCCCGCGCCGTTCACCCCCGCGACACCCTCCTCTGGTGACGTGGAGACGTGCTCACCGCCCACGCCAGGCAGGAACCCGTCGACCTTCCCTCATCCCACGTGCCGCCCGTCAGGGCCGGCGCCCACCACGGTCCCTCCGCGCCCGGACCCCGGCACGGGACGGCCCTGTGCCTCTCCGGCGGCGGCCTCCGGGCCGCGATCTTCCACCTCGGCGCGGTCCGTCGCCTCGACGAGCTGGGGGTCCTGGGACGCCTCCGCACGGTCAGCGCCGTCTCCGGCGGGGCCGTCGTGGCCAACCTGCTGGCCCACCCCGGCCTGGAGTGGCCCGACCCGCAGGGGGCGCCCGGCCGCGTCGGCGGCCTCGAGGAGCTCGTCGCCGAGCCGCTGCGCCGACTGACCGGGACCAACGTGCGCACCGCGGCCGTCCTGGCGGGTCTGCGTCTGGTCGGCCGGCCGGACCCGTCCACCGCCTCCCTGGCCGACCGGCTCGAGCGCGCGGTGCCGTGGCGGGGCGCCGACCTGCGCGAGCACCGGCGCGGCGGACCGGCGATCCTCACCGGCGC
>QEUR01000294.1 GCA_003577095.1 Acidobacteriota bacterium | reverse complement strand
ATCACGCGCTCATGCTGCCAGGAGCAGCCCCAGGGCGGCGGTGTCGGCGTCGGCCTGCAGGTCCACGCTGGAGCGGCTCGCCCACCGGGTGACGTGGCCCTGCGCGTCGGCCTCGACCCAGGCGGCGCGGTGGTCCAGGCCGAGCTCGGGCAGGCCGGGCAGGAGCAGGCATCCGGAGGCGGTGTCGTACTCGCGCACCGAGGCCACCGTGCTGCCCGGCGGGTGGAGCACCGCCAGGCCGGGCGGCAGGTGGTCGGCGAAGCGGCCCGGCTCGACCGGGTCATCGCCCAGGATCGGCCCCTCGGCCAGGACCAGCCCGACCGCGCCCTCCGGCGGCCCGTCGGGCACCTCCTCGGCGACGCGGAAGACCGTGCTCCCGCCGGGGAGCATCCCCGGGACGGCGGCGATCTGCACCGCCAGCAGCAGCACCTGCGTCCACTCGAGGGTGTCCTCGGGCCAGCGGCCCAGCAGCACGAACCCACCCAGCTCCCCGTCGCGGTGCATCGGCGCGACCTCGACCCGCGGCAGCTCCCGCTCCGACATGGCCCGACCTCCTAGGCTCCTGCGGACCGGCGACACGACCGGTCCGGCGGTGGTCCCTCCCAGCCTGCCACGAAGCGAGGACTTCCGGAACGACCCGATGGTCACGATTCGGCACACGTCCCTGCGGGTCGGGTCTGTCACGGGCCGGACCTACGCTGCGGGCATGTACAGCACCGTGGCGGTCAGCGGCTACCGCTCCCTGCGCGACGTCCGGCTGCCGCTGGGCCGGCTCACCGTGGTGACCGGCGCCAACGGGACGGGCAAGAGCAGCGTCTACCGGGCGCTGCGCCTGCTCGCCGACTGCGGCGCCGGGCGGGTGGTCGGCTCGCTCGCTCGCGAGGGCGGGCTGGAGTCGGCGCTGTGGGCCGGTCCGGAGACGCTCGGCGGCGCCCGCCGCGGGTATGACGTGCAGGGCACCGTCCGCAAGGGCCGGATCAGCCTGCTGCTCGGGGTGGGCAGCACCGAGGGCGAGCTGTCCTACCTGGTGGACCTCGGCATACCTGTCCAGCACGGGTCCGCCTTCGACCGCGACCCGGAGGTCAAGCGCGAGGCGGTGTGGAGCGGCCCAGTGATGCGGCCCTCGACGCTGGTCGCGCGGCGCAAGCACCACAGCCTGGAGCTGAGGGACGACGGCGGCCGGTGGGAGAAGGCGCCGGTGAGCGTGCCGGCCTGGTCGAGCATGCTCACCGAGGTCGTCGACCCGCTCGCTGCGCCGGAGCTGTGGGGCGTGCGCGAGGCGCTGCGGTCGTGGCGGTTCTACGACGGCTTCCGGGTGGACGCGGGCAGCCCTGCGCGCCGGCCGCAGGTGGGGACGCGGACGTGGGCGCTGGCCGACGACGGGTCCGACCTCGCGGCCGCCCTGCAGACGATCCGGGAGGACTCGCGCTCGGCGATGGACGACGCGGTCGCCGACGCCTTCGACGGAGCGAGGCTGGAGGTGGGCGTGACCGAGGGGCTCTTCGACGTGCGCCTGCACCAGCCGGGGATGCTGCGGCCGCTGCGGTCCGCGGAGCTGTCGGACGGGACGCTGCGCTACATGCTGTGGCTGGCGGCGCTGCTCACCCCGGTGCCGCCGCGGCTGATGGCGCTCAACGAGCCGGAGACGAGCCTGCACCCCTCGCTCGTCGCGCCGCTGGCCCGGCTGGTGGTGGCGGCGTCGCGGCGCACGCAGGTGGTGGTCGTCACCCACTCCGAGCCGCTGCTGGAGGCGCTGGCCGCGGAGCTGGGCACGAGCCTGGACCGGGTGCGCGACGAGGAGGAGGACGGCGGGCCGCCGCCGGGCGAGGTGGCCGACCTGCGCCTGGTCGAGCTCACCAAGGACCTCGGCGAGACGCAGGTCGTCGGGCAGGGGCTGCTGAGCACGCCGCAGTGGGAGTGGGGGAAGCGGTAGGCGCAGTACGCTGCACTCGTGCCAGGACGGCGTCGGGCCACCGCGCACTTCCGCCCCGACATCGAGGGCCTGCGGGCGGTAGCGGTCCTCATGGTGCTGGCCTTCCACGCCGGCCTGCCGTTCGTCCCCGGCGGCTTCGCCGGGGTGGACGTCTTCTTCGTGATCTCCGGCTTCCTGATCACCGGGCTGCTGGTCCGCGAGGTGGAGCGCTCAGGCCGGGTCTCGCTGCTCCGGTTCTACGCGCGCCGGGCCAAGCGGCTGCTGCCCGCGGCCTCGCTCGTGCTGGTCGTCACCGGCGTCCTGAGCTGGGCGTTCGTCCCGACGGTCCGGTGGGCGGAGATCGGCGGCGACCTGGTGGCCTCCGCCGCCTACGTCGTCAACTGGCGCCTGGCCGGCCGGTCCGTCGACTACCTGGCCGAGGACTCGGTCGCCTCGCCGGTGCAGCACTACTGGTCGCTGGCGGTCGAGGAGCAGTTCTACATCGTCTGGCCGCTGCTCATCGTGCTCGGCGCCCGACTGGTCCACCGGTACCGGCTGTGGACCCGACCCGTGCTCGGCTCGCTCCTCGTCCTGGTCGTCCTCGCCTCGCTCTGGTGGTCGGTGGTCGCGACGGGCGCGCGGCCGGAGACCGCCTACTTCGTCACCACGACGCGGCTGTGGGAGCTGGGGATCGGCGGCCTCGTCGCCCTCACCGCCGCCTTCTGGCAGCGCCTGGCCCCCGGCCCGGCGACCGCTCTGGCGTGGACCGGCATGCTCATGCTCGTCCTCTCCGCGACGCTCCTGGGGCCGCAGACCCCCTGGCCCGGGTATGCCGCGCTCCTCCCGACGCTGGGGACGGCCGCCGTCATCGCCGGCGGCTTCGCGGGGCGGGTCCGCGGCCCGGTCCGCTTCCTGGGCTCGGCCCCGATGCTCGACGTGGGCGCCACGTCATACTCCCTCTATCTGTGGCACTGGCCGCTGCTCGTCGTCGCCGCGGCGGCGTGGGGCGAGCTGTCGCTCTGGCAGGGGGTCGCGGTCGTCACGCTCTCCTACCTGCCCGCGCGCCTGACCTACGCGCTGGTCGAGCACCCGGTCCGGTCCGCACCGGTGCTGTCGAGGCTGCCCTCCGTCGCGCTGACGGTGGGGGCCGCCTGCACCGTGCTGGGCCTGGGCACCGGCCTCACCCTCGTGCGCGGCATGCAGTCGGCCGTCGTGCCGGCCGAGGCCGGTGCCGGAGCCGGGTCGATGCTGCGCGCAGGTGGCCCCGTCGCCGGGCCGACCGCTCCGGCCCGGCAGGGCGGCACGGCGGCCGGGACGGACGCGGACGCCACCACGGGCACGCGCGACGGGGGCGCGCCGGACCCGCCCGGCCCCTCCCGGACGGCCCC
>QEUR01000293.1 GCA_003577095.1 Acidobacteriota bacterium | reverse complement strand
GGGGACCAGGTGGTCGTCGCCACCGGCTCGCGGCCCCGCGTCCCGGACGTGGTCCGCGACTCCGGCGTGCCCTTCCACACCTCCGACTCCGTCATGCGGATCGAGGAGCTGCCGGCCAGCATGGTCATCGTCGGCGGCGGCGTCATCGCCGCCGAGTTCGCGCACGTCTTCTCGGCGCTCGGCGTGCGGGTCACCGTCGTCACCCGCACCGAACGGCTGCTGCGCGTGATGGACCGCGAGATCTCCCAGGCCTTCACCGACCTGTCCCGAGAGCGCTGGCACCTGCACACCGAGGCCGAGCCCACGCAGGCCCGCACGGGCGGCGAGGGCGTCGAGCTCGCCCTCGCCGACGGCACGGTCGTCACCGGCGAGCTGCTGCTCGTCGCCACCGGGCGGCGGCCCAACAGCGACGGCATGGGCCTGGAGGCCGCCGGGGTGCGGGTGCGCGGGGACGGCCGCGTCGAGGTCGACGAGCACGGCCGGACCAGCGCGCCGGGCGTGTGGGCCCTCGGCGACGTCAGCTCGAAGCACCAGCTCAAGCACGTGGCCAACCACGAGGCCCGGGTGGTCGCGCACAACCTGGCCCACCCCGGGGCGCTGCGCTCCTTCGACCACCGCTACGTGCCGTCCGCCGTCTTCTCCGACCCGCAGCTGGCGATGGTGGGCCTCACCGAGGAGCAGGCGCGCGAGCAGGGGTACGACGTGACGGTCAAGACCCAGCGCTACGGCGACATCGCCTACGGCTGGGCGATGGAGGACACCACCGGCCTGTTCAAGGTGGTGGCCGACCGGCGCACCGGCCACCTGCTCGGCGCGCACGTCATGGGCCCGCAGGCCTCCAGCCTCATCCAGCCGGTCATCCAGGCCCTCAGCCTGGGCGGGCCGACCGGGCCGCTGACCGCGGGCCAGCTGGCCCGCGGCCAGTACTGGATCCACCCGGCGCTGGCCGAGGTCCTCGAGAACGCCCTGCTCGGGCTGGACGTCCCGCCGCACCGCGACCCGACGGCCGACTACGACCCGGAGGGCGAGTCGGACGCCTGAGTCGAGGGGGCACCCCATACCCCTCACGTAGCATGAGCAGCATGTCCGTCACCACGAGCACGTCCCCGACGCCGCAGGCCGACCTCGACCTGCCCTACAAGGTCCGCGACCTGGCGCTGGCCGAGCAGGGCCGGCACCAGATCCGGCTGGCCGAGCACGAGATGCCCGGCCTCATGGCCCTGCGGGAGCGCTTCGCCGGCAGCCGGCCGCTCGCGGGTGCCCGGATCGCGGGGTCGCTGCACATGACCGTGCAGACCGCGGTGCTCATCGAGACCCTCGTCGCGCTCGGGGCGCAGGTGCGCTGGGCCTCCTGCAACATCTTCTCCACCCAGGACGAGGCCGCCGCGGCCGTCGCCGTGGGGCCGCACGGCACGCCGGAGGACCCGCAGGGCGTGCCGGTCTTCGCCTGGAAGGGCGAGACGCTCGAGGAGTACTGGTGGTGCACCACCCAGATCATGCTCTGGCCCGACGGCCAGGGGCCCAACATGATCCTCGACGACGGCGGCGACGCCACGCTGCTGGTGCACAAGGGCCGCGAGTGGGAGGGCCTGGGCGCCGTCCCGTCCCCGCAGCCGGAGGACCCCGAGGAGTGGAAGGTCATCCTGGAGACGGTCCGGGCCGGTCTCGCCGAGCACCCGACCCGGTGGACCGACGTGGCCGCCGGCGTCCGCGGCGTGACCGAGGAGACCACCACCGGCGTGCACCGCCTCTACCAGCTGCACGAGGCGGGCGACCTGCTCTTCCCGGCGATCAACGTCAACGACTCGGTGACCAAGTCCAAGTTCGACAACGTCTACGGCATCCGGCACAGCCTGGTGGACGGCCTCAACCGCGCCACCGACGTGCTCATCGGCGGCAAGGTCGCGGTGGTCTGCGGCTACGGCGACGTGGGCAAGGGCTGCGCCGAGTCGCTGCGCGGCCAGGGCGCCCGCGTCATCGTCACCGAGATCGACCCGGTCTGCGCGCTGCAGGCGGCGATGGACGGCTACCAGGTCGCCACCCTCGACGACGTGGTCGGCCAGGCCGACTTCGTCATCACCGCGACCGGGTGCAAGGACGTCGTCACCGCCGACCACATGCGCCGGCTCAAGGACAAGGCGGTCGTGGGCAACATCGGCCACTTCGACAACGAGATCGACATGGCGGGCCTGGCCCGGGTCCCGGGGGTGCGGCGCACCGAGATCAAGCCGCAGGTGCACGAGTGGACGCTGCCGGCGGAGAGCCTGGACGGGGTCGAGCGCCCGGTGCGCTCGGTCATCGTGCTGTCCGAGGGCCGGCTGCTCAACCTGGGCAACGCCACCGGCCACCCGAGCTTCGTGATGTCGGCCAGCTTCTCCAACCAGGTGCTCGCGCAGGTGGAGCTGTTCACCCGCCCCGACGACTACCCGCTGGGCGTGCACACCCTGCGCAAGGAGCTGGACGAGGAGGTGGCCCGGCTGCACCTGGAGGCGCTCGGCGCCGACCTGACCGAGCTGACCAAGGAGCAGGCCGCCTACCTCGGCGTCGACGTCGCCGGCCCCTACAAGCCCGACCACTACCGCTACTGACCGGACCGACCCACGAGAGCCGACCGACGAGACCCACCGGACGAGACGAGGCAGGCGGTGCCGCAGGGGACCGCCGGCACCAGAACGAGCAGGAGGAACCCGTGAGCCCGAGCGTGCTCGTCGTCGACGACGACCAGGCCCTCGCCGAGATGCTCGGCATCGTGCTGCGCAAGGAGGGCTACGACGTGGCCACCTGCGGCGACGGCGGGAGGGCGCTGGCGATGTTCCGCGAGCTGCGCCCCGATCTGGTGCTGCTCGACGTCATGCTGCCCACGATGGACGGGATCGAGGTGGCCCGCCAGCTGCGCCTGGACTCCGGCGTGCCGATCGTCATGCTCACCGCCCGCACGGACACCAAGGACGTGGTCGCCGGGCTCGAGGCCGGCGCCGACGACTACGTGGTCAAGCCGTTCAAGCCCCAGGAGCTGCTCGCCCGCATCCGGGCCCGGCTCCGGCGGGTCGACCGCGGCCAGGACGGCCGCCTCCAGGTCGGTGACGTGGTCATCGACGTGGCCGGCCACGAGGTGACGCGCGGCAACGAGCCGATCCCGCTCACGCCGCTCGAGTTCGACCTGCTCGTGGCCCTGGCCAGCAAGCCGACGCAGGTCTTCGACCGCGAGTCGCTGCTGGAGCAGGTGTGGGGCTACCGGCACGCCGGCGACACCCGGCTGGTCAACGTGCACGTCCAGCGGCTGCGCTCGAAGGTCGAGAAGGACCCCGAGA
>QEUR01000292.1 GCA_003577095.1 Acidobacteriota bacterium | reverse complement strand
CGAGGGTCACGGCGACCGACACTACCCGGGTCCGCCCCTCCGCACACCCCTCCTGTCCACACCCCTCGTCCGCGCGGCCCTGCGTCCACAGCCCTGTCCCTGCCCCTGGCGGCACGGCTGCTGCCCCACGGAGGATCGTCGGCATGAACCGACGAGAGGAACGCAGCGAGGGCCGGGCCGACGCGCCGGTCAACGAGGTCAGGCTGGTGGGGCGGGTCAGCGGCGAGCCGACGGTCCGGGAGCTGCCGAGCGGGGACGAGCTGGTGCAGTTCCGGCTGGTCGTGCCCCGGCCGCCGCGCCGGGGCGCGGGAGGCAGGCCGGCCTCGAGGGGCGCGGTCGACACGATCGACGTCGCCTGCTGGGGCGGCCGGGTGCGCCGGTCGGCGGCACGGCTCCAGGACGGCCAGGGGGTGGAGGTGCGTGGCAGCCTGCACCGCCGGTTCTTCGCCGCCGCCGGGGGCCGCGCCTCGCGCTACGAGGTGGAGGCGCTGTCGCTGCGACGGGTGGAGCTGGCGTGAAGACGGGGATCAGAGGACGGCGCGCACCACCGGCACCCGGCGCAGCGCCAGGACGACGACGGTCGTCACCACCGCCACCGTGGCGGCCCGCAGCACGAGGACGGGCCAGGACGCCACCGGCTCCCCCAGCACGCCGGTGTCGACCCCCACGAGGAGCACCAGGTAGTGCAGCCCGAAGATGCCCAGCGTCGCGCTGCCGACCGGTCCGGCCAGCCGCGTCGCGGCCGGACGGGCCAGCGGGGCCAGGGCTCCACCCGGCCGGACCACGGTCTGGGCCAGGAGCAGCACGAGCACCGACAGCACGGCCACCGACGGGCTGTAGTAGTGGGCGCCGAGCCACTCCTCCAGCCACGTCGGCGCGGCCGGGTTGCGCCACTGCCAGCTCAGCAGCGCGCACAGCCCCAGCACCGCGACGACGGCGAGCGGGACGAGACGGCGCGGCAGCAGCACGCCGCGCAGCGCCCGCCCCGCCAGGTAGGCCCCCAGATACGGCAGCCACCACGTCCACGCAACGTGCGTCAGCCCGACCGGCGTGCCGCCGGGGCCCAGCGGCCAGGTGGACAGGACCGGCACGGCGTACGCCACGAGGGCGCCGGCCACCAGCTCGCGGCGGGAGGCGCGCGCGACCCAGGGCACCAGGACGGGCGTGAGCAGGGACAGCCCCAGCACGATCCAGAAGAAGTACAGGTGCGGGGCGACCTCGCCCTGCAGCACCAGCGCGAGCGTCTCGCGGGGACCCTTCCACCAGCCGTCGCGGGTCAGCGCCAGGTAGCCGACGTAGACGAGGTTCCACACCACGACCGCCGGCACGAGGCGCCACGCGCGCCGGCGCAGGTAGTGGGCGGTCCCCCGGAAGTGCGAGGGGTCCAGCGACAGCAGCCCGGACAGCATCACGAACACCGGTACCGCCCAGACGAAGGACAGGTCCAGCACGCGCGCGACCCACCCGTCGACGGTCGTGGTGGACCCCGGCCCGGCGGCGGTGGCCCCGACGGTGTGGATGAGGACGACGCCGAGGATCGCCAGCACCCGCAGCCAGGTCACCCAGGCCAGCCGGTCGCCGGCGGCAGGGTCCGTCATGGGGGCCACTGTGCCACGCGCCGCCTACGCTGGGCCTCATGACCGCGCTGACGCCCCGCACGCACGCCGCCGGCCGCTCCCGGCTGGTCGCCTACGACCACGGTGCCCAGCTGGCCTCGTGGACGGTGGACGGCATCACCCGCGTCTGGCTGTCCGCGCACGCGGTGCTCGACGGGTCGGCGGCGGTCCGCGGCGGGGTGCCGATCTGCTTCCCGTGGTTCGGCGGGGGCCCAGACGGCGGGCTGCGGCCCTCCCACGGGGTCGTGCGCACCACCACCTGGCGACCGGTCGAGCCGTCCGGGACGGAGGTCTGGGCCTGGGAGCTGTCCTCCGAGGACGTGGCGGACGCGCCGGGCGCCGAGCACCTGCCGGGCCCGTTCCTGCTGCGTCACTCGGTCGCGCTCGACGAGGCCGACGAGGCCCTCACCCTCGCCCTGCGGATCACCAACACCGGCAGGGAGGACTACGCCGTCGAGGCGGCGCTGCACACCTACCTGGGTGTCGAGGACGTGCGCGACGTCCAGGTGCTGGGGCTGGAGGAGGCGCCATACCTGGACGAGGTCACCGGCCGCCGGGAGGTGCAGCACGGACTGCTCGAGCTGATGGGCGAGACCGACCGTGTCTACGACCGCACCGGCCCGGTCGTCGTGGCCGACCGCGCGGCGCTGCTCCACCACGAGCTGCGCCCGTCCGGTGCCACCCAGACCGTGGTCTGGAACCCGTGGTCGGACAAGGCCGCGGCGATGACCGACCTCGGCGACGACGAGTGGCTGCGCTTCGTGTGCGTGGAGACGGCCGCCACCGGGGAGCACGCGCTGCCCGTCCCCGCCGGGGACACGGTGGAGATCTCGTGCGGCCTCATGCAGCACCCGACGCCGGCGACGTGACAGGCTTGCCCCGTGACTGACACCCCGTCCGGCGGGCCCGAGCCGGCCGACCTGCCCGTCGACCCGCCCGCCGACCAGCCCTCCCCCGACCCGCGCAGCTCCGACGAGGTCGTGGACCGCGGCGCCCTGATCCTCCAGGGCCTGCGCACCGCGTCCTCGTGGGCCTGGCGCTTCCTCCTGGTCGTGGCGGCCCTGGCCGTCATCTTCTACGTCCTCGGCAAGGTGTGGGTCGGGGTGCTGCCCCTCATCCTGGCGCTCATCGTCAGCACGGTGCTGTGGCCGCCGGTCCACTGGCTCCGCCGCCACCGCTGGCCCGCCGCGGCGGCCGCCGGCGTGGTGCTGCTGGTCGCGCTGCTGGTCTTCGTCGGCAGCCTCGCCGCCATCGCGCCCAGCGTGGTCAACCAGGGGCAGTTGATCGTGCGCCAGGCCAGCCAGGGCCTGCAGATCGTGCACGACTGGCTCTCCGGCCCGCCGCTCAACCTCGAGAACGAGCAGGTCAACGAGTACGTCGACCAGGTCACGCAGTGGCTCCAGCAGCGGTCCAGCGAGATCGCCTCCGGGGTGATCAGCGGCGTGTCGACGGTGGGCTCGGTGCTGGTCACGCTGGCGATGGTGCTGGTCCTGACCTTCTTCTTCCTCAAGGACGGCGACCGCTTCCTGCCCTGGCTGCGACGGTTCGTCGGACCGGGTGCCGGCATGCACCTGACCGAGGCGCTCTCGCGCATGTGGGTGACCCTCGGCGGCTTCATCCGCGCCCAGGCCGTCGTGTCCCTCGTCGACGCCGTCTTCATCGGTCTGGGGCTGCTGCTCCTCGGCGTGCCGATGGCCTTCGCGCTGGCGCTCATCACCTTCTTCGCGGGGTTCATCCCGATCGTCGGTGCGGTGACCGCCGGTGCCCTGGC
>QEUR01000291.1 GCA_003577095.1 Acidobacteriota bacterium | reverse complement strand
GTTCGTGAGGTTGCCGTTGTGGGCCAGCGCCAGCTCGCGGCCGTCGTCCCGCCAGACGGGCTGGGTGTTCTCCCAGGCGCCGCCTCCGGTGGTCGAGTAGCGCACGTGCCCGATCGCCATGTCCCCCGACAGCGCCCGCAGCTTCTCCTCGTCGAAGACCTGGCTGACGAGGCCGAGCTCGCGCAGGGTCGTGATGTGGCCGCCCTCGCAGGTCGCGATCCCCGCCGACTCCTGGCCGCGGTGCTGCAGCGCGTAGAGCCCGAAGTAGGTGAGCTTGGCCACCTCCTCGCCCGGGGCCCAGACCCCGAACACCCCGCAGGCGTCCTGGGGAAGCCGTTCGCCGGGGAGGAGGTCGTGCGAGAGCCGTCCGTCAGCGCGTGCCACCGGCACATCATCCCACAGCGCCCACCCGCCCCTCCCGGAATGCTGATGCGTCATCTACCGTTGTCGCCACCATGACTGCCTCTCCGATGCGCATCGACGTCTGGTCCGACATCGCCTGCCCGTGGTGCTACGTGGGCAAGCGCCGCCTGGAGTCCGCCCTCGGCGGCTTCGAGCACGCCGAGGACGTGGAGGTGGTCTGGCACAGCTTCGAGCTCGACCCGGGCGCCCCGGACACGCCGGTGGAGACCGCGACGGCGGCGCTGGCCCGCAAGTACGGCGGCGGGCCGGAGCAGATCGCCGCCATGCAGGACAGGGTCAGCCAGATCGCCGAGGGCGAGGGGCTCGACTACCGCCTCGGGGAGACGCTGCACCTCAACACCCGCGACGCCCACCGGCTCGTCCACCTCGCGCTCGAGACCGGCGGCCCCCAGCTGCAGGGCCGGCTCAAGGAGGCCCTCCTCGACGCCTACTTCGTGCAGGCCCGCGACGTCAGCGACGCCGACGTGCTGCGCGAGGTCGCCGCGCAGGTGGGCCTGGACGCGGACGCCGTCACCCGGGTGCTCGAGGGTGAGGAGTATGACGCCGCCGTCACCGCGGACGTCGAGCAGGCCCGCGCCTACGGCGCGAACGGAGTGCCGTTCTTCGTGGTCGACGGCCGCTACGGGATCTCCGGGGCGCAGCCCACCGAGGTCTTCGCCGGCGCGCTGCGCCAGGCGTGGTCCGAGCGCACGCCGGTGCTGCAGACGATCGGGTCGGCCCAGGGCGCGGCGGACGACGCCGCGGCGTGCGGCCCGGACGGCTGCGAGCTCCCGGGGAGCTGAGGCTCAGCGCTGCGAGACTCGCTCGGCCACCAGGTAGACCACCGACGCGACCAGCAGCCCCACCAGCAGCCCGGTCGCGCCGAGCAGGATGATCTCCTGCAGGGCGCTGCTGTTGGGGGCGTCGGGGCCGTAGCGGCCCACGAACGCGCCCGCGACGAAGCCCAGGAAGGCGCCCGCGACGAGGAAGCGGACCATGTCCGGCCGACGGCGCACCGGGACCAGGTGGTAGGGACCGCCCTGCTCGTCGCGCGGCTCGCTCCCGTGCCCGTCCGTCTCCTCGTCCACCACCCGTCCAGTATCGCCCACGCGCCTCAGCGCATCGGCAGGTAGGTGGCGAGGTCGGCGCGCTGCCCCGAGGCGCGCACCCTGCCGGAGGAGACCCCGTCGACCCAGCCCAGACGGCCGGTGGCCAGCTCCAGCCAGGTCTGCGGGTCGGTCTCGACCACGTTGGTCGGCGTCCCGCGGGTGTGCCGCGGCCCCTCGATGCACTGCACCGCGACGAACGGCGGCACCCGCACCTCGACCGACCGCCCCGGAGCCCTCGCGGCGAGCTCCTCGGCGGTGTAGCGCACCGCGGTGGCGAGCACCTGGCGCGGCAGCTCCTCCGGCGGGCCGGCGAGCCACGCCCCGAGGGCCTCCTCCCCGGCGGCGACGTCGACCCGGCGGCGCGGCGGCATACCGAAGGGGCGGACGCTCAGGCGAGCGCGTCGCGCTCGACGGGGCAGGACATGCAGCGGGGACCGCCGCGACCACGGCCGACCTCGGAGCCGGAGATCTCCAGCACCTCCACGCCGTGGCTGCGCAGGTAGTCGTTGGTGACCGTGTTGCGCTCGTAGCCGATCACGACGCCCGGCTCGAGGGCGAGCACGTTGCAGCCGTCGTCCCACTGCTCGCGGGCCGCGGCGCGGGGGTCCTGGTCGGCGGCGAGGATCCGCAGCTCGGGCAGGCCCATCGCGTGCGCGACCACCTTCATCATGTCCTCGGGCGCGTGCCGCTCGATCACCACGTCGACGCCGCCGTTGCCGTCGTCCTCTCCGGCCGTCATCGTCCACGACGGCAGGTCCGGCAGGCCCAGGTAACGGGTGAACGTCTCCTCGTCGATCATCGTCATCACGGTGTCCAGGTGCATGACCGCGCGTGCCTTGGGCATGTCGAGCGCGACGATCGTGCGCACCCGCCCCGAGCCGAGCATCCGCCGGGCCAGCCGCTCGACGCCCATCGCGGTGGTGCGCTCGGAGAGCCCGACGAGCACGACGCCGTTGCCGAGCACGAGGATGTCGCCCCCCTCGGCGGTCGCGGGACCGTCGTCGACGCCCTCGGTCCACCAGTCCATGCCGGCGTCCCGGAACAGCGGGTGGTGCTGGTAGATCGCGGCGTAGTGCACCGTCTCGCGCCGCCTCGCCTTCTTGTGCATCGAGTTGACCGCGACGCCGCCGTAGGCCCACGCCGAGGTGTCGCGGGCGAAGAGGTGGTTGGGCAGCGGGGCGAGCACGGCGTCATGCAGGTCCAGCTGGTCGATGGTGAGGGACTGAGGGTGGGGTATGCGGTCGAGCACCTCCGCCTTGGTGATCCCCCCGATCAGGTGGCGGGCGAGCTCCGCGTCGTCCATGTCCTCGAACATCGCGCGCAGCGCCTCGGCCCCCAGCGGTCCCGTGTGCCGCTCGTCGAGCGACTCGTCGAGCACCTGGGCCCGCGCCTGCGGGATCGCCAGCGTCTCGCGCAGCAGCTGGTCCAGGTGGTGCACGACGACCCCGCGCTCCTGCATGACCCGCACGAAGTGGTCGTGCTCCTCCTGGGCCCGCTCGACCCAGAGGATCTCGTCGAAGAGGTACTGGTTCTTGTTCTCCGGGGTCAGCCGGTGCATCTCCAGACCGGGCCGGTGGACGATCACCTGGCGCAGGCGTCCCACCTCGGAAGCGACGTCGAACGGCATGGCGACGACGCTACCGCACCCTGGCAGGATGGCCGCATGCGCGCCACGATCCTGCACGGCCCCCGCGACGTCCGACTGGAGGAGGTGCCCGACCCCCGGCTGCTCCGCCCGACGGACGCGGTCGTCCGCGTCGTCGCCAGCTGCGTGTGCGGCTCGGACCTGTGGTCCTACCGGGGGATCAACAAGGTCCGCGAGCCGCGCGCGATCGGCCACGAGTTCGTCGGGGTCGTCGAGGAGGTCGGCGACCAGGTGCGCANGCTCGGGCTGGGGCGGCCCGGACGGCGACGGCGAGCCCACGCCGGGGTGCCAGGGCGAGGTCATGCGGGTGCCCTACGCCGACGGCACGCTCGTGGCCACGCCCGAGGTGCCCGACGAGGACCAGCTGCCCTCGATGCTCGCGCTCGCCGACGTGATGGCGACCGGCTGGCACTGCGCGGTCTCGGCCGGCGTGCGGGAGGGCGAGACCGTGGTGGTCGTCGGCGACGGCGCCGTCGGCCTGAGCGCGGTGCTGGCCGCCTCGCGGATGGGGGCCGGCCGCGTCGTCGCGATGTCTCGGCACGCCTCCCGGCAGGCGGTGGCGCGCGAGTTCGGCGCGACCGACGTGGTGGCCGAGCGTGGCGAGGAGGGCGCCGAGCGGGTGCTGGAGCTCACCGGGGGCGCCGGCGCCGAGCGGGTCCTGGAGTGCGTCGGCACCGGGGAGTCGATGGAGCAGGCCTTCGCCTGCGCCCGCCCGGGCGGGGCGGTCGGCTTCGTCGGCGTCCCGCACGGCGTCGAGGTCCCGGTGCCGCGGATGTTCCGCACCAACGTCTCGCTCGCCGGCGGCGTGGCTCCGGTGCGGCGCTACCTGGAGCAGCTGCGCGACGACGTGCTGGCCGGCGAGATCGACCCCGGACGCGTCTTCGACGCCACGATGCCGCTGGCCGACGTCGCGGACGCCTACGCGGCGATGGACGAGCGCCGGGCGATCAAGGTGATGCTGCGGCCCTGAGCGCCGGCCGCGGGGCCCGCACCCGACGTCAAGACGTGAAGAACCCCTCGCGCACCTGGAAGAGCTCACCTGCCCTTGCTGCATTCCTGCCCTGGGGGAGTTCAGTGAGGTACCACCGCACGAGGGGTCCGGGGCCCAGTCTAGGCGAGGCGCGCGCGACGGGCCAAAACGCCGGCCAGGCCCAGCCGGGAACGGCGAAGCCCCCGACCGCTGGTCGGGGGCTTCCGGCGTTGGCGGAGGATGCGGGATTTGAACCCGCGAGGGGTTTCATCCCCAACACGATTTCCAATCGTGCGCACTAGGCCACTATGCGAATCCTCCGCCGGAGAGGATACCCGAGGACCCTCGCGGCCCCGAAATCCGCACCTGGCTATGGTGTTGACACCCCCACCGTCCCTCCTCGACGAAGGAACGATGCCCCATGTCCAGCGCACCTGGCAGCACCCAGACGCCGCCCCGCAAGGAAGGCACCCCGCTCTCCCGGGCGATGCGACCGCTCAACAACGTCGTCGAACGGTTCATCCCCTCGGCACTGGTCTTCTCCATCGCGCTGACCTTCATCGTCGCCGTCCTGGCACTGATCCTCACCGACACCGGCCCGGCCGACCTGGTGGTCCACTGGGGCGACGGGCTGGCCGGCCTGCTGGCCTTCATGACCCAGATGGCGCTCATCCTCATGCTGGGCCACATCCTGGCCAGCACCGGACCGGTCCGGCGGCTGCTGGGCGTCCTGGCCCGGGTGCCCCGGACGCCGCTGTTCGCCTACGTCTTCGTCTTCGTCGTCGCCTCGGTGGCCAGCCTCATCACCTGGGGCCTGGGCCTGGTGGTCGGCGGGCTGCTCGCCCGCGAGGTGGCCTACCAGGGACGCCAGCGAGGCATGAAGCTGCACTTCCCGATGCTCGTGGCCTCCGGCTTCGCCGGCTTCGTCGTCTGGCACATGGGCTACTCGGCCTCGGGTCCGCTCACCGCCGCCACCGAGGGTTCCTTCCTCATCGACTCCCTCGGCGGCGAGCCGCTGCCGATCACCGAGACCGTCTTCTCCTCGTGGAACATGGTCGCCGCCCTGGCCACCATCGTGGCGGTGGCGCTGGCCCTCTACCTGGTGGCGCCGCGCGAGGGCGACCGGGTCGTCGAGCTCACCGTCGACGCGCGCGAGCAGGTCGAGGACGGCCAGGAGGAGGTGGTCACCCCGGCCGACCGGGTGGACGCCAGCCGGCTGCCGACCCTGCTCGTCGGGCTCTCCCTGGTCGCCTACCTGGCGCTGCACTTCGGCCGCGGCGGCACGCTGACCCTGGACACCGTCAACTGGTCCTTCCTGGCCCTCATCCTGCTGCTGGTCCGCAACCCCTTCGAGCTGATCCGGCTGACCAAGGACGCCGCCTCCAACGTCGGGGAGATCCTGCTGCAGTTCCCGCTCTACGCCGGCATCCTCGGCATGATGTCGGCCTCGGGCCTGATCCAGGTCTTCACCGACGCCTTCGTGGCGATCTCCGGCCCGCACACCTTCGGCCTGCTGGCCTTCCTGTCGGCCGGCCTGGTCAACTTCTTCGTCCCCTCCGGCGGCGGGCAGTTCGCCGTCCAGGGACCGATCATGCTCAGCGCGGGCGGCGAGCTGGGCGTGGACCCGGCGATCACGATCATGGCCGTCGCCTACGGCGACCAGTGGACCAACATGATCCAGCCGTTCTGGGCGATCCCGCTGCTGGCGATCGCCGGCCTGAAGATGCGCGACATC
>QEUR01000290.1 GCA_003577095.1 Acidobacteriota bacterium | reverse complement strand
CGCGCTGGCGCTGACCAGCGCGCTGGCCGACCTGTCGCTGCCGATGGGCACGATCGCCGTGGGCGAGGTCGGGCTCGCCGGGGACCTGCGCCCGGTCACCGGCCTGCAGCGCCGCCTCGCCGAGGCCGCCCGGATCGGCTTCACCGAGGCGGTGGTCCCCGCGGGCTCGCTCGCCGACGGCCCTGCGCCGGAGGGGATGCGGGTGCACGAGGTGGCCACCCTCGGCGACGCCGTGCAGCTCGTCGGCGCCGCGGCCCGCGCGAGCCGGGGCCCCGACAGTCTCGTCGGGGTCACGAACGGGTAAAGAATGGGCAGGTCGGCCAGGACCGGGGCAGCCAGGACCTAGGATCGGCGCAGCGGGGACGGCGGCCCGGAGGACACCGCCAGGAAGGTGGGTGACCGGTGGCCGAGCGCACGGACGAGGAGCTTCTGCGCGCCACCCTCGCCGCGGTGGCGCCGGGCACCGACCTGCGCGACGGGCTGGAGCGCGTCCTGCGCGGCCGCACCGGCGAGCTGGTAGTCCTGGGCAACGACCGCGGCGTCGAGGCGATGAGCTCGGGCGGCTTCGAGCTGGACGTCGAGTTCTCCGCGACCCGGCTGCGCGAGCTGGCCAAGATGGACGGCGCCGTCGTGCTCAACCGCGACGGCACGCGCATCCTGCGGGCCGCCACCCAGCTGCTCCCCGACCCCACCATCGAGACCCGCGAGAGCGGCACCCGGCACCGCACCGCCGAGCGGGTCGCCAAGCAGACCCAGCTGCCGGTCATCTCGGTGAGCCAGTCGATGTCGATCATCGCGCTCTACGTCGGCGCGCAGCGCCACGTCCTCCAGCCCCGCACCCAGCTGCTCGCGCTGGCCAACCAGGCCCTGCAGACCCTGGAGCGCTACCGCGCCCGCCTGGACGAGGTCACCGCGACGCTGTCCGCCCTGGAGATCGAGGACCTGGTCACTGTGCGTGAGGTCGCCTCGGTGCTGCAGCGCCTGGAGATGGTGGCCAGGATCAGCGACGAGATCGAGCAGTACGTCGTCGAGCTGGGCATCGACGGCCGACTCGTGGGGCTGCAGCTCGAGGAGCTCACCGGCGGCATCGGCCGCGACCGCGAGCTGGTGATCCGGGACTACGCCTCCGCGGCGGAGGCGATCCGCGAGCCGGCCGACGTCCTCGAGGCGCTCGCCGGCCTGGACGGGGCCGAGCTGCTCGACCTGGTGGCCGTCGCCCGTGCCCTGGGCATCACCGTGGTCGGCGACGGCATGGACCACCAGAACCTCTCCCCCAGCGGCTACCGGCTGCTGCACCGCATACCCCGCCTCCCGGGGGCGATCGTGGAGCGGCTCGTGGAGCACTTCGGCAGCTTTCAGGCCCTGCTGTCCGCCGGCCTCGAGGAGCTGATGGAGGTCGACGGCGTCGGCGAGGCCCGGGCCCGCGCGGTGCGCGAGGGACTGTCCCGCCTCGCGGAGTCCTCGATCCTGGAGCGCTACTCCTAGTGCTCTGCTGATGGGTGCTCTTCCGACAGGTGCTCGGCCGGTGGGCGCTGCTCCGGCGGCGACCCGGCCCACGGCCCTGCCCTGGCGCCGGCCGGGGTGCTCCCCGTGGGGCGTCCTCGTCTCCGAGGTGATGCTGCAGCAGACGCCCGTCGCGCGGGTGCAGCCGGTGTGGGAGCGGTGGATGGCGGCCTGGCCGGCCCCGGGCGACCTCGCCGCCGCCCCGCCGGGCGAGGCGGTGCGCGCGTGGGAGCGGCTGGGCTACCCGCGGCGGGCGCTGCGGCTGCACGCGGCCGCCGTGGTGCTGCGCGAGCAGCACGGCGGCGAGGTGCCCGCCGAGGAGGAGGTCCTGCGGACCCTGCCGGGGGTCGGCGACTACACCGCCGCCGCGGTCGCCGCCTTCGCCTTCGGCCGGCGGGCCACGGTCGTCGACACCAACGTGCGCAGGGTGCAGGCCAGGGCGGTGACCGGGACGGCGCTGCCGTCCCCCGCCCTGACGCGTGCCGAGGTTGCGCTGGCCACCTCCCTGCTGCCCGAGGACGACGCGGGGACGGCGACCTGGAACGTCGCGGTCATGGAGCTCGGCGCGCTCGTGTGCACCGCCCGCTCGCCCCGGTGCGGCGGCTGCCCGCTGGCCGACGTGTGCCGCTGGCGGCTCGCCGGGTCACCGCCCTACGACGGGCCGCCGCGCCGCGGCCAGGCCTGGGAGGGCACCGACCGACAGTGCCGCGGGCGCATGCTGCAGCTGCTGCGCGAGGCGCACGGACCGGTCGGGGCCGAGGAGCTGCACGCCGTGTGGACGGACCGGGCGCAGTCGGACCGCTGCCTGGACGGGCTCGTCGCCGACGGGCTCGTCGAGCCGCTCGAGGACGGGCGCCTCGGGCTGCCCGGGCGCCGGCCCGCCTAGGCCTCGGCGGTCTCGACCTCCGCCGGGTCCACGCCGGTCCGGTTCGCCCGGGACTCCGGCGTCCGGTAGGCCAGCCAGAGCAGCAGCGCGCCCAGCAGGATCATCGGCGCCGAGAGGACCTGGCCCATCGTCACCCAGTCCAGCGCCAGGTAGCCCAGCTGGGTGTCCGGGACCCGCAGGAACTCCACGGCGAAGCGGAAGCTGCCGTAGAGCAGCAGGAACAGTCCGGACACCGCGCGCACCGGCCGGCGGCTGCGGGAGAAGACCCACAGCACGGCGAAGAGCACCAGCCCCTCGAGGACGGCCTCGTAGAGCATCGTCGGGTGCCGCGGCTGGTCGTCGGCGCTCGGGAAGACCATCGCCCACGGGACGTCGGTCGGCTTGCCCCACAGCTCGCCGTTGATGAAGTTGCCGATCCGCCCGAAGAACAGGCCCAGCGGCACGAGCGGGGCGATGAAGTCGGTGACCCGCCAGAACCCCCGGCCCGTCCGGTGCCCGAAGAGCCAGCAGGCGGCGAGCACGCCGAGCAGGCCGCCGTGGAAGGACATGCCGCCCTCGTTCAGCCGGACGATCCACAGCGGGTCGGCGACCGCCTGGTCCAGCCCGTAGAAGAGGACGTAGCCGAGACGTCCGCCGAGCACGATGCCCACCGTGGCCCAGAGGATGAGGTCGCCGACCTCGTCGGAGGTCCAGCCAGACCCGGGGCGCCGGGCGCGGCGCACGCCGAGCCACCAGCCGACTATGATCCCGACCGCGTACATGACGCCGTACCAGTGGATGGTCAACGGGCCGAGGTCGAAGCCCGGCGGGATGTCGGGATAGGGGATGACCGCCGGCAGCGGCAGCGGCAGGGTGGGGGTCAGGCTCATGGCAGGACGGGTCCTTGTCCGTCAGGCGTCGGGGGACGCGACCTTATGGGCACGGGCGGCCTCGCGCGCGGCGGCGCGCTGGCGGCGCAGGCGGGAGGCGAGCCCGCCGAGCCGGCGCCGGCCGCGCTGGACGGCGGGCACGAGGCGGTGCAGCACGGCGTACAGGGCCTTGTTGTGCACGACGTCGACCTCGCCCACGAACTCGGTGGCACCGCCGTCCCCCTTGCAGAAGGCCCTCTTGAACAGGTAGAGCCCGTCCTCCGGGTCGAGCGCGAAGACCCCGCCCATGTCGTAGCTCTCCGCCCCCCGCTCCAGCCCCCAGACCATGAGCTCGTGGTTCATCACCTGGTTGGGCGCGAGGTTGCGCTTGACGTCGGTGGACCCGGCGTAGAGGTAGTAGAGCTTGCCGTAGTAGTCGACCGTCACCGAGGCGGCCAGCACGTCGTCCCCGTGCCGCGCGTGGGCGACCCGCACCCGGTCGCCGAAGGCCTCGCGCATCCGGTGGAAGTAGGGCAGCTCGCGGGTGGTGATCTCGTTGCGCCGGGCCATGAAGGAGTAGATCTCGTGGAAGGTGCGCAGGCCCTCCTCCGTGTCGGCCGGGACGACCACCACACCCTTCCGGCGCCCGGTGCGCACCCGGTTGCGCGCCTTGCCGTCATACTTGGCGAGCAGCTCGTCCTCGGTGAGCTGGCGGCCGTCCTCGTCCCGGAGGCGCACGATCATGCAGTAGCGCGGCTGGACCAGGTCGTCCTTGCCGGCGCCGACGTTCTTGACCACCCAGCCCTCCTGGGCGCGCAGCCAGGAGTCCAGCTCCGGGGTGAACGGCACCTCGGGGTCGAGCTTGGTCATCACCGCCCGGTGCGCGCGCACCAGCGGCGCGGCCTCCGCGAGGAGTCGGTGCACCATACCCGGGTCGTCCCAGTCGACCAGCGGCCCGCGGGGGGCGTAGAGCACCGAGAACCCGCCCGGGAGGCGCCGCACGAGGAGGGTCATGGCCGCGACGATCGCGCCGTCCTCCTCGACGTAGACGGCCTCCTGCCCCCAGTCGTCCTTCACCAGTCCCCACCGCAGGTCCTGGGTGAGCGCCCGGCGCGGGTGCGAGCGCACGAAGTCGTCGTAGCGCGCGACGGCGTCGGGGTCGTTCAGGTCGAGGACGGGCACGCCCGTAACGGTACCTGGCTCACCGGTGCGCCCGGACCACCTCCACCGCCCGGGCGGCGGCCTGCGCGGTGACGAACGGCGCGGTCTGGAGGGTGACCACGCGCCGGGAGACGTCCTCGGCGACCGGGCTGCCGGCCGGGTCGTAGCCGAAGACCTGCGGGTCGGTGGGGCCCGGGTGGAGAGTGGGGTGGTACCACCGGTCCGGCGACAGCCCCTCCGCGCGCAGGGCGGCCACGACCGCCTCCGCGCGGTCGGGCCGGTCGAGGAGCAGGGGGTAGCGGACCAGGGTCAGGGTGGGGTCGTCGAGCAGCCGGGGGACGGTGACGCCGGGCCCGCCGGCCAGCCCGTCGCGGTAGACGGCGGCGGTGGCGCGCCGGTGGGCGGACCACTCCCCGATCCTGGGTATGTGGTGCAGCACCTCCTCCAGGACGGCGCCCGGGAGCGTGGTCGGCTCGCCGGGGACCCGGCCGGAGCGCTGGGCCGCGGTGGCGGCCGCGACGGCCCGGCTCCCGACGCCCCCGAGACGGCGCGCCGC
>QEUR01000289.1 GCA_003577095.1 Acidobacteriota bacterium | reverse complement strand
CGCCCGACGCCGCCCTCGAGCCGCTCCTGCGGGGCTGGCGCGAGCTCGGGCTCGACCCCCGCGGGCTCGCCGGCGTCGCCGTCACGCCGGCGTGCGGCCTGGCCGGCGCCACCCCGGAGCAGGCCCGGGCGCTCACCGCCGCCACGGTCACCACCGCCGCCCGCCTGGCGGAGGTGGCCGGGTGAGCCGGACCGCCGTGCCGTGGCAGGTCTGGTACGCCGCGCTCGCCCTCATCTGGGGCTCGAGCTACCTGCTGATGAAGCTCGGCCTCGGCGCCCTCACCGGCGTGCAGGTCGCCGCGCTGCGGATCCTCTGCGGCGCGCTCGTGCTGCTCCTGCTCCTCGCGCTCACGCGGACCCGGCTGCCGCGCGGCCGGCGTACCTGGGCGCACCTGCTGGTCACCGGCACCCTGCTGTGCACGCTGCCGTGGACCCTCTTCGCGGTCGGCGAGGAGCGCGTCACCTCGGCCGTTGCGGGGATCGCCAACGCGACGACCCCCGTCGCGGCCGTCATCACGACGGCGCTCCTGCTGCCCGGCGAGCCGGTCGGGCGCCGTCGGCAGGTCGGGGTGGCGATCGGCTTCCTCGGGGTCGTGATCATCGCGCAGCCGTGGTCGCTGGAGCACGGGCCCGACCCGGTCGGCCTGCTCATGGTGCTGGCCGCGTCCGCCAGCTACGGGGTGGGCTGGACCTACGTGCGCCGCTACCTGCACGGCGTGGACCCCGGCGGCCTGTCGATGCCCACCGCGCAGGTGCTCGTCGCCGCCGCCCAGGTGCCGCTGCTCCTCGTGCTCGACGCCTGGCTTCGCGGCCGGGCCGGGCTCGCGCTCCTGCCGGGCGCCGTCGACGGGGTGTCCGGCTGGACCTTCTGGGGGCCGGTCCTGGCCGTGGTCGCCCTCGGCGTGGTCGGCACCGGTCTAGCCCAGGCGATGCAGTATGCCGTCGTCCGCGCCGCCGGCCCGACGGTCGCCACCAGCGTCACCTACCCGATCGTGGTCGTCTCCGTCGTCCTCGGCGTGCTGCTCCTCGGCGAGCACGTCGGGCCGGTCGTCCTCCTCGGCGCGCTCGTCGTGCTGGCCGGCTCGGTGCTCATCACGGGCGCCCGGACCGCCCGCAGACCCGGGCGCGGGGGACGCGGCGGTGCACGGCATACCCCGGGGTTGTCGGGCGACCCTGCGAAGATGGGCGGGTGAGCCAGACCACCCCCCAGCCGCCCGCCGACGACGTCCCCGACGAGGTCCGCCACGCGTGGACCGAGCTGGCCGAGGAGATCCGCGCGCACCAGTTCGCGTACTACGTCAAGGACGCGCCGGTGATCAGCGACGCCGAGTTCGACCGGCTGCTGCGTCGCCTGGAGGAGATGGAGGAGGAGCACCCGGCGCTGCGGGTGCCGGAGAGCCCGACCCAGCAGGTGGGTGGGACGTTCTCCACGGAGTTCACCGCGGTGGACCACCTGGAGCGGATGCTCAGCCTCGACAACGCCTTCTCCCTGGAGGAGCTCGACGAGTGGGCCGCGAGGGTGGAGCGCGAGGCGGGCGGGTCGCAGGTGAGCTACCTGTGCGAGCTGAAGATCGACGGGCTCGCGGTCAACCTGCTCTACGAGGAGGGCCGCCTGGTGCGCGCGCTGACCCGCGGCGACGGGCGCACCGGCGAGGACGTGACCCTCAATGTGCGCACCATCGAGGGCGTCCCGCACCAGCTGCGCGCGCCCGAGCACCAGGAGGCGGCCGGCGTCGTCGAGGAGGGCGCGGTGGTCGAGGGCGGCGCCGACACCGACGAGCCGGTGCCGGTGCCGCGGCTGGTCGAGGTGCGCGGCGAGGTCTTCTTCCCGGTCGAGGCGTTCGAGGAGCTCAACGCCGCGCTCGTCGCCGAGGGCAAGACGCCGTTCGCCAACCCGCGCAACACTGCGGCCGGCTCGCTGCGGCAGAAGGACCCGCGGGTCACCGCCTCGCGGGGGCTGCGGATGCTCGTGCACGGCATCGGCGCCCGCGAGGGCTTCGAGGTGAGCCGGCAGTCCGAGGCCTACGAGGCCCTCGACGCCTGGGGGCTGCCGGTCTCCGACCGCGCCAAGGTCCTGCGCACGATGGAGGAGGTGCGCGAGTTCGTCGCCTACTACGGCGAGCACCGGCACGACGTGGAGCACGAGCTCGACGGCGTCGTGGTGAAGGTCGACGAGGTGCCGGTGCAGCGCGCGCTCGGCTCGACCTCGCGGGCGCCGCGCTGGGCGATCGCCTACAAGTACCCGCCCGAGGAGGTCAACACCAAGCTCCTCGACATCCGCGTCGACGTCGGGCGCACCGGCCGGGTGACGCCGTGGGGCCTGATGGAGCCGGTGCAGGTGGCCGGCTCGACCGTGGAGCGCGCCACCCTGCACAACCAGTACGAGGTGGAGCGCAAGGGCGTCCTCATCGGCGACACCGTGGTGCTGCGCAAGGCCGGGGACGTCATCCCCGAGATCCTCGGGCCGGTCGTGGAGCTGCGCGACGGCACCGAGCGCGCGTTCGTGATGCCGACGGAGTGCCCCTCGTGCGGCACGCCGCTGCGCCCGGAGAAGGAGGGCGACAAGGACATCCGCTGCCCCAACAGCAAGGAGTGCCCCGCGCAGCTGCGGGAGCGGCTCTACTCCCTCGCCAGCCGCGGCGCCTTCGACATCGAGGCGCTCGGCGGCGAGGGCGTGGGCGCCCTGCTGGACGCCGGCGTGCTCACCAACGAGGCCACCCTGTTCTCGCTCACCGCCGAGGACATCGCCCGCGTGCCGCTCTACACGCGCGCGGCGAGGAGGACCGACCCCGAGGAGGCGGTCGTCGACGGCCGCGTCCTGTCGGCCAACGGCGTCAAGCTCGCCGACAACCTCCAGCAGGCCAAGAAGCAGCCGCTGTGGCGGGTGCTGGTCGCGCTGTCGATCCGGCACGTCGGCCCGCCCGCCGCGCGGGCGCTGGCCACCGAGTTCGGGTCGATGGACGCGATCAGGGCGGCCTCGCTGGAGGAGCTGGCCGCGACCGAGGGCGTCGGGCCGGTCATCGCCGAGTCGGTCAAGGCGTGGTTCGAGGTCGACTGGCACCGCGAGATCGTCGAGCGCTGGGCGGCCGACGGCGTGCGGATGGCCGACGAGCGCGACGAGTCCGTGGAGCGCACCCTCGAGGGGCTCACCGTGGTCGTCACCGGCTCGCTCGAGGGCTTCAGCCGTGACGAGTCCAAGGAGGCCATCGTCAGCCGCGGCGGCAAGGCCGCCGGCTCGGTGAGCAAGAAGACCGACTACGTCGTCGTCGGCGCCAACGCCGGGTCCAAGGCCACCAAGGCCGAGGAGCTCGGCCTGACGATCCTCGACGAGGACTGCCGGTATGACGCGACAGCTCACCGACGAGGACTACCTCTCCTTCGTCGACACAGCCCTGGACGGGATGCTCGAGACGTGCCGTGACCTGGGCGAGCGGCTCGCCAACGAGCGGCTGTCGCCGCCCGGCAGCAACACGCCGTACGCGATCGTCGTCCACTGCGTCGGGGTGATGGACTTCTGGGCCGGCCACAAGGTCGCCGGGCGCCCCAACCACCGGGACCGGGACGCCGAGTTCCGCGCCAGCGGCACCCTCGAGGAGCTGGAGACGCTCGTCCGCGAGGGCCGCGCCCGGCTGGCGGACGCGGTGGCCGGCGCCGACTGGGCCGCCCCCTGCGTCGGGCAGGACCGCCCCGAGACGCACGACCGGCCCGCCGGGCGCACGCAGGGCGGGGCGCTGATCCACGTCCTCGAGGAGCTCGTCCAGCACCGCGGCCAGCTCCAGGTGACCGCGGACCTGCTGCGCGCCACCACGGGGTGATACTGGAGGCATGCGCCGGCTCTGGATCGTCCTGCTGGCCCTCGTCGCGCTCGTGGTGGCGACGTCGGTCCGCCAGGGCGACTACCTCTTCGCCCTCGCCTACGCCGTGGGCGGTCTGCTGCTCGTCTGGTGGACCGCGCCCTGGCGGGGCGGCCGCACCACCACCCACCAGGAGGTCCTCGCCATGCCCGACACCGAGCGTCAGGTCGTCATCTACTGGCGGCCCGGCTGCGGCTACTGCCAGCGGCTCAAGGCGGCCCTGGGCGGGGAGGGCGAGAAGGCCGGCGGCAGGCTCG
>QEUR01000010.1 GCA_003577095.1 Acidobacteriota bacterium | reverse complement strand
CCCGGCCTGATCAGCCCCGGCCGGTCCAACGCCGGCATCATCCCGGCCAACATCGCCGGCGCCGGCCGGATCGGCCTGGTCTCCAAGTCCGGGACGCTGACCTACCAGATGATGTACGAGCTGGGTGACCTCGGCTTCTCCACCGCCGTGGGCATCGGCGGCGACCCGATCATCGGCACCACCCACATCGACTGCCTCAAGGCCTTCCAGGAGGACCCCGAGACGGACGCGATCGTGATGATCGGCGAGATCGGCGGCGACGCCGAGGAGCGTGCGGCCGACTACATCAAGGAGCACGTCACCAAGCCGGTCGTCGGCTACGTCGCCGGCTTCACCGCGCCGGAGGGCAAGACCATGGGTCACGCCGGCGCCATCGTCTCCGGCTCCTCGGGCACCGCACAGGCCAAGAAGGAGGCCCTCGAGGCCGCCGGGGTCAAGGTCGGCAAGACCCCCTCCGAGACCGCCCAGCTGATGCGCGAGATCGTCGCCTCGCTCGGCTGACACCGGCCACCCTCCGGAGGGCGGCACCCGCGCCGGGTGCCGCCCTCCGGCGTGTCGTGGCCCGCGCCGGGTGCCGCCCCCGGCGAGTCGTGGCCCCGGCCGTGGTGCCGCCCCCGGCGTGTCGTGCACAAGGACGAGGTGCACCGCGGCGTGCCGGTCGCCCCGACGGCCACCGTGCACAAGCTCCTCCGACGGGACCGGCAGGACCAGCAACGTCCGGCAGGATCAGCAACGTCCAGCGGGACCACCACCCTCCGGGACGGACCCATGTCCCCGGCGCCGGCGCCCCGCGCGGCGCGCCTCCGGCGTGCGCACGCGCGCGCGGGTGACGATGGGGACGTCATGACTCTGCTGCAGCGAACCGAACCCGCGACCCCGGCCGACGCCCCGGACCGGCCGGACGGCTCGCTCCTCGAGGGCCTCACCCTCGGGCGGCTGGCCGAGCTGGCGGTCGCCGCCGTGGCCGGGGCGGTCTGCGTCCTGCTCGGGGTGGTCGCCGTCGCGGTGCCGACGCTGGTGGCCTGGGTCGCCGACGAGCGCAGCAGCGTGTCCTTCTGGCAGGCCCTCGGCGTCTCCGTCGACCTGTGGGCGCTGGCCCACCGCGCGCAGGTGCGCACCCCCGACGCGGTGGTCGTGCTCGCCCCGCTGCTGCTCACCGTGGTGCCCGTGCTCCTGTGCTGGTGGGCGGCGCGCCAGGTCGTGCTCAACCGCGAGGAGATGCTGGCCAGGTCACCGGTGATCGGCGGGTGGCGCAGCGCCTGGCACGCCCTCGGCGGCTCGGACGCCGTCGTCTTCTGCCTGGGCTACCTCGTCGCGGCGCTGCTCGTCGCGCACACCGCCAGCTTCGGCCTCGCCCCGGTGCTCCTGCCGAGCCTGGTGCCGGGTGCGCTGCTCGTGCCGCTCCTCGCGGTCTCGCTCGTGTGGTGGGCCGAGCACCGCCGGCGCGAGCACCCCGCGGTGCTGGCCGGCCTGCGGTGGGTCGAGCTGCGCACCCCGGTGCTGGTCCGGCGGGCGGTGCCGGCCGCCGTGGAGGTCGTCGTGGGCCTGGCGGCGGTGACCTTCCTGGTCGTGCTCGGCCTGCTGCTCGTCCGGGGGGAGCGGGTGCTGACCCTCTACGGCGCGCTCGACGCCGGGGTCGTGGGCACCTCTGTCCTGACCGTGGCCCAGCTGCTCGCGGTGCCCAACCTCATGGTCTGGGCCCTGGGCTGGCTCACCGGCGCCGGCGTCACCGTCGGCACCGTGCACGTGGGGTGGGAGTCCTCCACGGCCGGCGACCTGCCGCTGCTCCCCGTGCTCGGGGCCCTGCCGGAGCCAGGGACGCTCCCACCGGGGATGTGGGCGATGGCGCTGGTCCCGCTCGTGGCGGGCGCCTGGCTCGGCCACCGGGCGGCCGCAGCGGCCTCCCGGCTCTCCAGCTGGTGGACCAAGACCCGGATCGCGCTGCTCGGTGCCCTCCTCGTCGGCGCGGCGGCCCTGGTCGCCGGCTGGCTCGCCACCGGCGGCCTGACCCCGGGCCTGCTCGGCACGGTGGGGGTCGAGCCCTGGCGCCTGGCCGGGCTGCTCACCCTCGAGGTCGGCGCCGGCGCCCTGGTCGTGGTGACCCTGCGCCACCTGCTGGGGCGGCGCCCGGGCCGGCGCCGCTGAGCGCGGGCCGGCCGGGCCCGGCAGCACCTAGACTGCGCAGCGTGAGCGCCGCGCCCGACCACCCCGCCCGCGTCGTCGTGCTGGTGTCCGGCGCCGGCACGCTCCTGCAGGCGGTCCTCGACGCCGCGGCCGACCCGTCCTACGGGGTGCGGGTGGTCGCGGTGGGCGCCGACCGCGACGGCATCGAGGGGCTGGCCCGCGCGCGACGGGCCGGGGTGCCGACCTTCGTGGTCCCGCTGGCCGATCACCCGGACCGGGCCTCCTGGGACGAGGCGCTCGCCGCGCAGATCGGCGCCCACCACCCGGACCTGGTCCTCTCGGCCGGCTTCATGAAGATCGTCGGCGAGCCCAGCCTGGGCCGGTTCCGGATCGTCAACACCCACCCCGCACTCCTGCCCAGCTTCCCCGGCGCGCACGGTGTCCGCGACGCGCTCGCGCACGGCGTCAAGGTCACCGGGGCCACCCTCTTCGAGGTCGACGCCGGCGTCGACACCGGCCGGATCCTGGCCCAGCGCGCCGTGGACGTCCTCGACGACGACACCGAGGAGACGCTCCACGAGCGGATCAAGGTGGTCGAGCGCCGCCTGCTCGTGGAGGAGCTGCCGCGGCTGCTCCGCCCCGGCCCCGGCACCGGCTGACCGCGCACTAGACTGGCCGCACACGACTGGCGCGGGTGGACCACCACCGGGGAGTGACGTTCGTGGGCATCGCCCGCCTGGGTGCCCAGCACACCGCCGAACGCGAGGAGCACCAACGTGACCGCACCCGACCGCCGCCCGATCCGACGCGCGCTCGTCTCCGTCTACGACAAGACCGGGCTGGAGGACCTCGCCCGCGGCCTGCACGAGGCCGGGGTCCAGATCGTGTCCACCGGCGGGTCGGCCAGGCTCGTCGAGGGCCTCGGGCTCCCGGTGACCCGGGTCGAGGAGCTCACCGGCTTCCCCGAGTGCCTGGACGGACGCGTCAAGACCCTGCACCCGAAGGTCCACGCCGGCATCCTGGCCGACACGACCAACCCCGACCACCTCACCCAGCTCGAGGAGCTCGGCGTCGAGGCCTTCGACCTGGTCGTGGTCAACCTCTACCCCTTCACCGACACCGTGACCTCCGGCGCCAGCCAGGGCGAGTGCGTGGAGCAGATCGACATCGGCGGGCCCACGATGGTGCGCGCGGCGGCGAAGAACCACCGCAGCGTCGCCGTGGTCACCAGCGCCACCGCATACCCGGAGGTGCTCGAGGCGGTCCGCGCCGGCGGGTTCACCCTCGAGGAGAGGCGGGCGCTCGCGGCCCGGGCCTTCGTGCACACCGCGACGTACGACGTGCACGTCGCCTCCTGGATGGGCAACGTGGTCACCGACACCAGCGACGGCACCGGCTTCCCCGCCTGGGTCGGCGCCACCTGGGACCGCAAGGCCGTGCTCCGCTACGGCGAGAACCCGCACCAGCGCGCAGCGCTCTACGGCGACGGCTTCCAGCCCCACCCCGGTCTCGCGCAGGCCGAGCAGCTGGGCGGCAAGGAGATGTCCTACAACAACTACGTCGACGCAGACGCCGCACACCGTGCCGCGCACGACCACGGCGACCAGCCGACCGTCGCGGTGATCAAGCACGCGAACCCGTGCGGCATCGCGGTCGGGGCCGACGTGGCAGAGGCCCACCGCAAGGCGCACGCCTGCGACCCGGTGTCCGCCTTCGGCGGCATCGTGGCGACCAACCGTCCGGTCACGCTCGCGATGGCCGAGCAGCTCAAGGACGTCTTCACCGAGGTCGTGGTCGCGCCCGGTTTCGACGAGGACGCGCTGGAGCTGCTGCGCTCCAAGAAGAACCTGCGCCTGCTGCTGGCCGCCACGCCGCGGCGCGGCGGCGTCGAGACCCGCGCGATCTCCGGCGGCCTGCTCATGCAGTCCGTCGACACGGTCGAGGCGGAGGTCGAGGACGGCGGCGACGACGCCTCCCGCTGGCGCCTGATCAGCGGCGACCCGGCCGACGGGGCGACCCTGGCCGACCTGCAGTTCGCCTGGCGGGCGGTGCGCGCGACGAAGTCCAACGCGATCCTGCTGGCCCACGACGGCGCGAGCGTCGGGATCGGCATGGGCCAGGTCAACCGCGTCGACTCCTGCGAGCTGGCCGTGCGGCGGGCCGGGGACCGGGCGGCCGGCTCGGTCGCCGCCTCGGACGCCTTCTTCCCGTTCGCCGACGGCCTCCAGGTGCTGCTCGACGCCGGCGTGCGCGCGGTCGTCGCGCCCGGCGGGTCGGTGCGGGACGAGGAGGTCGTCGCGGCGGCGCGGGCGGCCGGGGCGACGCTGTACTTCACCGGCACGCGGCACTTCGCGCACTGACGCGCGACCCTCCCGCCCGGGGCCGTCAGCCGCTAGGGTCTGGACATGGCCACTCTCGTCATCACCGTCATCGGCGACGACCGTCCCGGTCTCGTCAGCTCGCTCGCGGACGTCGTCGCCGAGCACGGTGGCAGCTGGGGCCGCAGCCAGCTCGCCCAGCTCGCCGGGAAGTTCGCCGGCATCGTGACCGTCGACGTCCCCGACGCCCGCGCAGGGGGCCTGGCCGAGGCCGTCGGCGCGCTGGAGGGACTGGAGACCAGCGTCCAGCCGGCCGGGGCCGGTGAGGGTGGTGCGGCCGGGGAGGCCGGTGAGGGCCGGACCTTCCACCTCGACCTCGTCGGGCACGACCAGCCCGGGATCGTCCAGCAGATCAGCGGCGTGCTGGCTCGCCAGAAGGTCTCGGTCGAGGCGCTCGACACCCGGGTGGTGCCGGCGCCCCAGGCCGGCGGCGACCTCTTCGAGGCACGCACCGCCTTCCGGGCGCCTGCCGACGTCGACGTCGACGCCCTGAAGCGCGCGCTGGAGGAGCTGGCCCAGGAGCTGCAGGTGGACGTCACCTTCGACGCCGCCGACCAGGCCGTCGTGTGGGAGTGAGCAAGCCCCTCCTCGGTCGCCGACCGCACCGGCCCCGAACCGGCCGCGCCCACTAGACTCCCGGACATGACTGCGACGGTTCTGGACGGCAAGGCGGTCCTGGCGACGATGAAGAAGGAGCTGGCCGCCCGCGTGGCCAGGCTCGCAGAGTCCGGGGTGGTGCCGGGCCTGGCCACGGTCCTCGTGGGGGACGACCCCGCGAGCACCTGGTACGTCGGGGCCAAGCACAAGGACTGCGCCGAGATCGGCGTCAACTCCATCCGCAAGGACCTGCCCGCCGGCACGTCCCTGGAGGAGGTCCTGGCCGTGGTGGACGAGCTCAACGAGCGCCCGGACGTCACCGCCTTCCTGGTCCAGCAGCCGACCGGCCTGGACGAGTTCGCGATCCTCTCCCGGGTGGACCCCAGCAAGGACGTCGACGGGCTCCACCCCTTCAACCTCGGCTCGCTGGTGATGAACGAGCGGGCGCCCCTGCCGTGCACCCCCGTCGGCTGCGTCGAGCTGCTGCGCCGCTACGACGTGCCGCTCGACGGCGCCGAGGTCGTCGTGGTGGGGCGCGGCCTGACGGTCGGACGCCCGCTGGGCCTCATCCTCACCAGGCGGTCCGAGAACGCCACCGTGACGATGTGCCACACCGGCACCAGGGACCTCGCCGCGCACACCCGGCGGGCCGACGTCGTCGTGGCCGCGGCCGGCGTCCCGGACATCATCACGCCCGACATGGTCAAGCCCGGTGCAGCCGTGCTGGACGTGGGCGTGGCCCGGCGCGACAGCAAGATCGCCGGCGACGTGCACAAGGACGTCGCGGAGGTGGCCGGCTACCTGACCCCCAACCCCGGCGGCGTCGGTCCGATGACCCGGGCGATGCTCCTCAGCAACGTGGTGGAGGCGGCCGAGCGGGCCGCGGGGGTCGAGCCGCCGGCGTGAGCGCGCCGGACCGGGGCCGGCCCCTCGACGACGACCCGGAGGCCGAGCGCCGCGCCGCGCGGCCGCGTCAGCCGCTCGGCATCTGGTGGCTCGGCGTGCTCGGCCTGGGCGTGGCCGGCGTCCTGCTCGTGACCGAGAACCTGCGGGCCTACGGGTATGCCGTCGGCGTCACCATGGCGGTCCTCGCGCTGCTGCGCGCCGTCCTGCCCGAGTCCCGCGCCGGCGGGCTGGCGGTGCGCGGCCGCTGGGTGGACGTCGCGGCGATGGCCCTGCTCGGCGGCGCGGTCGCGGTGCTGGCCAGCACCCTGCGGCTGACGAGCTGAGGCTCCCGGGCACCGACGAAGGGCCCCTGCGGCGTGCGCGAGGGGCCCTTCGTGCGGCCGGCGCGGTGGCGCCGGGATGGCGTCAGCCGATGAGGCCGAGCTGGGTGACCGCGTCGCGCTCGTCGGCGAGCTCGGCGACGGAGGCGTCGATCCGACCGCGGGAGAAGTCGTCGATCTCCAGGCCCTGGACGATCTCGTAGCTCCCCGCGCTCGTGGTCACCGGGAAGGAGCTGATCAGGCCCTCGGGGACCCCGTAGGAGCCGTCGGAGCGCACCGCCATCGAGACCCAGTCGCCCTCGGCGGAGCCCAGCAGCCAGTCGCGCGTGTGGTCGATGGTGGCGGAGGCCGCCGAGGCGGCGGAGGAGGATCCGCGTGCCTCGATGATCGCGGCGCCGCGCTTGGCCACCGTGGGGATGAAGGTGTCCTCGATCCAGGCCTGGTCGTCGACCGCCTCGGCCGCGTTGCGCCCGCCCACCCGGGCGTGGAAGAGGTCGGGGTACTGGGTGGCCGAGTGGTTGCCCCAGATGGTCATGTGGGTCACGTCGGTGACCGGCGCGCCGACCTTGGCCGCGAGCTGGGCGATGGCCCGGTTGTGGTCCAGACGGGTGAGCGCCGAGAAGCGCTCGGGCGCGATGTCGGGGGCGTTGCTCATCGCGATGAGGGCGTTGGTGTTGGCCGGGTTGCCGGTCACGGTCACGCGGATGTCGTCGGCGGCGTGGTCGTTGAGGGCCTTGCCCTGGGCGGTGAAGATCGCGCCGTTCGCCTCCAGCAGGTCACCGCGCTCCATACCCTTGCTGCGCGGGCGGGCGCCCACGAGCAGGGCCACGTTCGCGCCGTCGAAGATGACGTCCGGGTCGTCGCCGATCTCGACCTTGGCCAGCGCCGGGAAGGCGCAGTCGTCCAGCTCCATGACGACGCCCTCGAGAGCCTTCAGTGCCGGGGTGATCTCCAGCAGCCGCAGCTCGACAGGGGTGTCCTTGCCCAGGAGCTCGCCGGAGGCGATGCGGAAGAGGAGGCTGTAGCCGATCTGGCCGGCGGCGCCGGTCACGGCCACCTTGACGGGAGTGCTCATGTAGGGGTGCCCTTCACTTCGGTATGCGTTGCAGGGGGCCCGCGGACCCCACCGTCGGGGTCGCCGGTCCGGCACCGACGCTAGCACTGGCCCCACGCCCCGCCGTCCCCCGGCGGCGGACAAGTGGCGGTCGTCACACCCCGGGGTAATCTCTTTGGCGAGGACCGGGCCCGGGCCCGTGCGAGGGCACCAGCCCTCGACCCGGGTCTGCTGGAAGGAGCACCACATGGGATTCTTCGACAAGGTCAAGGACGCGCTGACCACCTCGGACGCGGAGCGGGCCGCGAACGCCAGGGAGGCGGCCGGGAAGGCGCAGCAGGAGGCCGACGAGGCCGCGCCGGACGCCGCCGACAAGCAGGCCGAGGCCTCGACGCAGTACCGCACCCACACCGTGAAGGCCGGTGACACGCTCTCGGGCATCGCCGCCAGCTACGGGGTGGACTGGCGCAAGATGGCCAAGCTCAACAAGCTCGACAACCCCGACCTGATCTACCCCGGCCAGGTCTTCAAGGTGCCGCACGACTGAGGCTCCGCCACCACCGTCCCGGTCACCGGACGGGCCCCGCAGCACCTGCTGCGGGGCCCGTCCGCCTCCTCGGTCCCGGACGGTAGGGTGACGCGCGTGGACCCTGGCACGCCCGGCACGTCGGCGTCCCCCGTCGTGGGGGTCGCCCTGCCCGTGCCCGAGCCGTGGGGCCCCTACCTGCAGGCGATGCGCACGGGCTACGGCGAGGACCGGGCCCGGCACATCCCGACCCACATCACCCTCATGCCCCCGACCCCCGTCGCGCCCGAGCAGCTGTCCCCGCTGCGCCGGCACCTGGCCGAGGTGGCCGCGACGCACCCGCGCTTCGAGGTGCTGCTGCGGGGGACCGGCACCTTCCGGCCCGTCTCCGACGTCGTCTACGTGCAGGTCGCGCAGGGGGTGTCCAGCTGCGAGCGGCTCGAGCGGGCCGTGCGTGCCGGACCGGTCAGCCGGACCCTGGACTTCCCCTACCACCCGCACGTGACCCTCGTGCACGACCAGCCCGCACCGGTCCTCGACCGCGCCTTCGCCGAGCTGGAGGCGTTCACCTGCCAGTTCACGGCGAGCAGCTTCCGCATCTACCAGCACGGCGGGGACGAGGTCTGGCGCCGGGTGGAGGACTACCAGCTCACCGGCTGAACGCGCTGGGGCCCGGCCGGGTGGGGAGGGGCGCCGCCGGCCGTCAGGCGGCGGTGCGCGAGCCGCTGCCGACCACCCGGGCGTAGTGGCCCAGGAGCTGGTCGACCAGCTCCGGCCAGGAACGGGCGACGACCAGGTCGCGGCCCGCGCTGCCCATCTCCCGGCGCAGCTGGTCCGCCTCGGGGGTGACGAGCGGCGCGACCGTCGCGCGCAGGTCGCCGGGCCGGTCGGGGTCGAACAGGTCGCCGGTGCGCCCGACCTCGACGAGGTCCAGCGGGCCGCCGCGGGCGGGAGCCACGACCGGCAGCCCGGCCGCCGCCGCCTCCTGGAGGGTCTGCCCGAAGGTCTCCCGCGTGCCGGTGTGCACGAAGACGTCGAAGGCGCCGTAGGCCCGGGCCAGGTCCGCGCCCTCCAGCCGGCCGAGGAAGGCGGCGCCCGGCAGCTCCGCCTCGAGCTGCTCGCGGCTCGGGCCCTCGCCGACGAGGACGAGACGGCTCCCGGGGAGGTCGGCGAGCTCGCGCAGCCGGTGCAGCTCCTTCTCCGGCGCCAGGCGCCCGACGTAGCCCAGCAGCACCTCACCACGGGGTGCGAGCCGGTCGCGGAGCGCCACCGTCCCGGGGTCCTCGCGGCGGTCCGGGTGGAAGAGGTCGGCGTCCACGCCGCGGCCCCACAGCGCGGTCCGGGGTATGTCGTGCGCCCGCAGGTCCGCCAGCGCGGCCGTCGAGGGGGCCAGGGTGAGGTCGGCCTGCTGGTGGATCCGCCGGATCCAGCGCCAGGCCGCCCGGGCCGTGAGATCGCCCGCCGGCCCGGAGTGCTGCCGGACGTAGGAGGGCATGTCCGTCTGGTAGACCGCGACCGAGGGGATGGCCAGCGCACGCGCCGCCGTCAGGCCACGGACGCCGAGCACGAACGGGGAGGCGACGTGCATCACGTCCGGGCGGAACCGGTGCAGGACCGTCTCCAGCTCGTAGGAGGGCAGGCCGACCCGGAACTGGCGCACCGGCACGCTGGTCACGGTGTGCACCGGGTAGCCGACGTAGCGCTCCGGCGGCATCGTCGGGCTCCACGGGCTGGTGCCGGGCGCGACCACGAGGGCGTCGTGGCCCAGGGCCCGCAGGCCCTCGAGCACCTTGCACACGCTCGTGGTGACGCCGTTGAGGGCGGGGAGGAAGGACTCGGTGACGATCGCGACGCGCACGTGCTCCAGCCTCGGGGGCGTCGGGGCGTCCTCGGTGAGGTCCAGGTGCGTGTCCGGTGAGCGGCGCGTGACCAACGGGTGACCGAGGCCGTCGCGCGGTCCACGGTCGGGTCGGTGCGGGTGCAGGAGGCTCAGGTCAGGTCCTCCCGCCCGAGACGCTGCAGCGTGGCGACCACGCCGCGGACGTCCTGGCAGCGCTCGCGCGTGGTGACGAGGAGCGCGTCGGGGGTGTCGACGACGACGACGTCGTCGACACCGAGGGTGACCACCGTGCGCCCGCCGCGCGCGGCGACCAGGCCGGTGGACCCCTCGTTGACGACGAGGCGGCGCTCGCCGAGGACGACGAGGCCGTCGTCGTCCTGGTCGTCGGCGAGCAGCGTGGCCAGCGAGGCGAAGTCGCCCACGTCGTCCCAGGCGAAGGGGGCGGGGACGACGACGACCCGTCCGGCGCGGGCGGCCGGCTCGGCCAGGGCGTGGTCGATCGAGATCCTGGTCAGCGAGCCCCACAGCTCGTGGATCGAGGTCGGGTGCGCGGCCACCTGGCGCAGGATCCGGGTCATCTCGGGATGGTGCTCGGCGAGCAGGTCGAGCAGGACGCCGGCGCGGACCACGAACATCCCGGCGTTCCACAGGTGGTCGCCGGAGTCCAGGAACTCCTCCGCCGTGCGGGGGTCGGGCTTCTCGACGAAGGCCGCCGCACGCCGCGCGTCCGGGGCCCCCGCCACGCCGGCCAGGTCGCCGAGCCGGACGTAGCCGAACCCCGTCGCCGGGTAGGTCGGGGTGATGCCGAGCGTGACCAGCGCGCCCGTGCGCGCCGCCCGGGCGGCCTGGCGAACGCGGTCGGCGAAGACGTCGAGGTCCCCGACCACGTGGTCGGCGGCGAAGGAGGCGAGCACCGCGTCGGGGTCGCGCCGCTCCAGGACCGCGGCGGCCAGCCCGATCGCGGGCATCGAGTCCCGCGGGGCCGGCTCGACGAGGACGTTCTGCGGCTGCACCCCCGGCAGCTGCTCGCGGACCGCTGCGGCGTGCCTGGCGCCGGTGACGACCATCACCCGGTCGCCGACGAGCGGCTCCAGCCGGTCGACGGTCGTCTGCAGCAGGGAGCGGCCCTCGCCGGTGAGGTCGTGGAGGAACTTGGGCTCCGCCGCCCTCGAGAGCGGCCAGAGCCGGGTCCCCACGCCGCCGGCCGGGACGACCGCGGTGACGTCGCCCAGGTCGTCGACCTGCGGTGCGGGGGAGGGCATGACCTCCAGCATAGGGTGATCGCATGGATCAGCTGCGGCGCGGCGCGCGACGGGTCGGGGAGACGGCATACCGGCGGGTGGCGCGGCCACTGCTGTGGCGCACCGACGCCGAGACCGCCCACCACGGGACCGTGCTCGCCGCCCAGGTGCTCGGCCGCACGCCGCTCACCCGAGCGCTCACCGTGATGGGTGGGTATGCAGTGGGGCCGGCGGCGGGCGACGACGCGGCGGTCGAGCTGCTCGGCCTGCGCTTCCCGAACCGCGTCGGGCTGGCCGCCGGCATGGACAAGGACGGGCGAGGGGTGGCGACCTGGGGGCCGCTCGGCTTCGGGCACGTCGAGCTGGGCACCGTCACCGCCCGGCCCCAGCCGGGCAACCCGCGCCCGCGCCTGTTCCGGCTGCCGGGCAGCGGGGCGGTGATCAACCGGATGGGCTTCAACAACCTGGGCGTGCACGCCCTGGCGGACCGGCTGCGCGCCGCCCGCGAGCAGGACCTGGTGCGCATCCCGGTCGGCGTGAGCATCGGCAAGAGCAAGGTCACGCCGGTGGAGGAGGCGGTCGGCGACTACCTGGAGTCGGTGGCCGCGCTGGAGGGCCTGGCCGACTATCTGGCCGTCAACGTCTCCAGCCCCAACACCCCGGGGCTGCGCTCGCTCCAGGACGCCGGGCCGCTGACCGAGCTCCTCGACGCGGTGGTCGGCGCGGCGGGGGGCACCCCGGTGCTGGTCAAGCTCGCGCCCGACCTGACCGACACCGCGCTGGACGAGGCGCTGGAGGTCGCGACCGCCGCCGGCGTGTCCGGCGTGATCGCGACCAACACCACGCTCTCGCGCGAGGGCGTCGCGCCGCGTGAGCGGACCCGTGCAGAGGCCGAGGCCGGCGGGCTGTCCGGCGCCCCGCTGACGCTGCGGGCCCGCGAGGTGGTGGCGCACGTCGCAGCGCGGACCGAGCTGCCGGTGATCGGGGTCGGCGGGATCATGTCCGGGGCCGACGCCCGCGCGATGCTCGACGCGGGCGCCAGCCTGGTGCAGCTCTACAGCGGTCTGGTCTACGCGGGGCCGACACTGGTCGCCGAGGCGGTGGAGGCCACGTCGGGCCGGTAGGGGCGCCCAGTAGGCTGCGCTCATGGCTGAGTCGACCACGCAGTCCGGGCTGCCGATGAAGGCGGTCTACGGACCGGATGACCTCTCCGGCTTCGACCCGGGCACCGCCCTGGGGGAGCCCGGGTCCTACCCCTTCACCCGGGGCGTCTACCCGAGCATGTACACCGGGCGGCCGTGGACGATGCGCCAGTACGCCGGCTTCGGGACCGCGGCGGAGTCCAACGCCCGCTACAAGGAGCTGGTGGCCAACGGCACCGGCGGGCTCTCGGTCGCCTTCGACCTGCCCACGCAGATGGGCTACGACTCCGACCACCCGCTGGCCTCGGGGGAGGTCGGCAAGGTCGGGGTGGCGATCGACTCGGTCGAGGACATGCAGGTGCTCTTCGACGGGCTGCCGCTGGACCAGGTGTCGACCTCGATGACGATCAACGCGCCGGCGTCCTCGCTGCTGCTGATGTACCAGCTGGTGGCGGAGGGCAACGGCATACCGGCCTCGAAGCTCACCGGGACGATCCAGAACGACGTGCTCAAGGAGTACATCGCCCGCGGGACCTACATCTACCCACCCGCGCAGTCGCTGCGGCTGATCAGCAACGTCTTCGCCTACTGCCAGCAGGAGATCCCGAGGTGGAACACCATCTCGATCTCCGGCTACCACATGGCCGAGGCCGGGGCGACGCCCGCGCAGGAGGTCGCGTTCACGCTCGCCAACGCCAAGGCCTACGTGCAGGCGGCGGTCGAGGCCGGGCTGGCCGTGGACGACTTCGCGCCGCGGCTGTCCTTCTTCTTCGTCGCGCGGACCACGCTGCTGGAGGAGGTGGCCAAGTTCCGCGCCGCCCGGCGCATCTGGGCGCGGATCATGAAGGAGGAGTTCGGCGCGCAGAACCCGAAGTCGATGATGCTGCGCTTCCACACCCAGACCGCGGGCGTGCAGCTGACCGCGCAGCAGCCGGAGGTCAACCTGGTCCGGGTGGCGCTCCAGGGCCTGGGCGCGGTGCTCGGCGGGACCCAGTCGCTGCACACCAACTCCTTCGACGAGGCGATCGCGCTGCCCACGGCCAAGGCGGCGCGGCTGGCGCTGCGCACCCAGCAGGTGCTGGCCCACGAGACCGACGTGACGCGCACCGTCGACCCCTTCGCGGGGTCCTACGTCGTGGAGTCGCTCACCGACGACCTCGAGGGCGCGATCACCGAGCTCATCGCCGCGGTGGACGACCGCGGCGGCGCGGTGAGCGCGATCGAGCAGGGCTTCCAGAAGAGCGAGATCGAGCGCTCCGCCTACGACACGGCCCTGGAGATCGACTCCGGCGAGCGGGTCGTGGTCGGGCAGAACCGCTACCTGGTCGAGGAGGAGGAGGACTACGAGCCGCTCCGCGTCGACCCGGCGATCGAGGCCCAGCAGGCCGAGCGGCTGGCCACGCTGCGCGCCCAGCGCGACGGCGACGAGGTCGCCCGCCGCCTGGACGAGCTCCAGCAGGCGGCCCGGGGCAGCGACAACGTGCTGCCGCCGATGCGCGAGGCGCTGCGCGCGCGGGCCACCGGCGGCGAGGTGGCCGACGCCCTGCGCGAGGTCTGGGGACAGTACGAACCGCGCGAGACCTTCTAGCCGCCCCGGGGGCGGGAGGTACCCTGGTCAGCGGCCCTGACCCCTCCCCGACCCCGCGAAGTGACCGCCACGTGACAGCCGAGACCGCCCGCATGCCCCACCGGACCGACTCCTCCGCCGGCAGCGGACCCGGCGCCGCGGACGTCCTGGGCCGGGTCGCCGCCGAGGTCGAGCGGCAGGGCGAGCGGCTGCGCAGCCTGCGGCGGGACGTGCACCAGCACCCCGAACTGGCCTGGCAGGAGCTGCGGACCACCTCGCTGGTCGCCGACGTGCTGGACGACGCGGGCGTGACCGTGCGCGCGCTCCCGGGGTCCGGCCTCGTGGCCGACCTCGGGTCGCCGGAGCCGCGCATGCGGGTGGCGCTGCGCGCCGACCTCGACGCGCTGCCGCTGGAGGAGTCCACCGGGCTGCCGTTCGCCTCCCGCAACCCCGGCGTCTGCCACGCCTGCGGTCACGACGTGCACACGATCGGCCTGCTCGGCGCCGGCCTGGCCCTGCGGGCGGTCGAGGACGAGCTCCGCGCGCGCGGGCTGGCGGCCCGGCTGCTCTTCCAGCCCGCCGAGGAGGTCATGCCCGGCGGCGCGCACGCCGTGATGGAGCACGGCGGACTGGACGGGGTGGACCGCCTGCTGGCCGTGCACTGCGACCCCTCCGTCGACGTCGGCACGATCGGGCTGCGCGTGGGCCCGATCACCGCGGCCTCGGACGCCGTCCACGTCGTCCTGACCGGCCGGGGCGGCCACACCTCGCGCCCGCACCTGACCCAGGACCTGACCTTCGCCCTCGGCAAGGTCGTCACCGAGGTGCCCGCCGTGCTCTCCCGGCGACTCGACCCGCGGTCCGGGGCCACCCTCGTCTGGGGGATGGTGCGCAGCGGGTCGGCGCCCAACGTGATCCCGACGCAGGGCGAGGCGATGGGGACGCTGCGGATGCTGGACACGCAGACCTGGGACGAGGTCGGCGGCCTGGTCGAGGAGGTCGTGCGCTCGGTCGTCGCCCCCTACGGGGTGGAGGCCAGGGTGACGCACACCCGGGGCGTCCCGCCGGTCGACAACGACAACGCCGCGGTCGTCGCGCTCTCCCGCGCCGCGATGTCGCTGCTGGGTCCCGGCGCGGTGGTGCCGACCAGGCAGTCGATGGGCGGGGAGGACCTGGGCTGGTACCTCACGCAGGTCCCGGGCGCGATGGCCCGCCTCGGGACCCGCACGCCGGGCGGCCCCACGCACGAGCTGCACCAGGGCGACCTCGTCGTCGACGAGCGCAGCGTCACGGTGGCGGCCTCGCTGCTGGCCGCCTCGGTGCTGACCTCGACGGGAGCCGACGGGGCGCTCTAGGCACCGCCGACGGCCGGCGCCGCTCACTCCTGGGACTGGTGGGCCTGGTGGTGCCGGTGGTTCACCCCAAGGTCACGAGTCTGTCACGTTCCCGGCGAGCCGTCCGCCGCGGCCCTACCGCGCGGTAGCGCGAGATACGATCTGCGTGCACGTTCCCCCGGACAGAAGGAGTTCACCGTGCGTCGGGTTCTCAAGCTCGCGGCCCTGGGTGCGGCCGCCACGCTCTCGTTGGCAGCCTGCGGTCAGGCTCCGGACAGCGCAGAAAGCACCACCACCAGCGAGACCAGCGCCGACGCCGGCGACACCTCGACCGCCGAGGACACCGCCGAGGACACCGAGGCCGCCGGCGGCGACAACGCCGACTTCAAGGCCTGCATGGTCTCCGACTCCGGCGGTTTCGACGACCAGTCGTTCAACCAGTCCGGCAAGGAGGGTCTGGACGCCGCGGCGGAGTCGCTGGGCATCGAGGCCGTCGAGGTCGAGTCGCAGGCCGACACGGACTACACCACCAACGTCAACAACCTCGTCCAGCAGGGCTGCAACATCACCATCGGCGTCGGCTTCCTCCTCGAGGACGCCATCCAGGAGGCCGCCGAGGCCAACCCGGACACCAACTTCGCGCTGATCGACTCCGCCTTCAGCGACGCCGACTTCAACCCGGTCGAGATCGACAACGCCAAGCCGATCCTGTTCAACACCGCCGAGGCCAGCTTCCTGGCCGGCTACCTCGCGGCCGGCATGTCGGAGAGCGGCACCGTCGCCACCTTCGGCGGCCTGAAGATCCCGTCGGTCTCCATCTTCATGGACGGCTTCGCCGACGGCGTCGACAAGTACAACGAGGACAACGGCACCGACGTCCAGCTGCTGGGCTGGGACAAGGAGGCGCAGGAGGGTGCCTTCTCCGGCGACTTCGAGAACCAGAGCCAGGGCCAGACCCTGACCGAGCAGTTCATCTCCCAGGGCGCCGACATCATCATGCCGGTCGCCGGCCCGGTGGGCCTGGGCGCCGCTGCCGCGGCCTCCACCGCGGACGGCGTGAAGATCATCTGGGTGGACTCGGACGGCTACCTCACGGCCTCCGAGTACAAGGACCTCATGCTCACCTCGGTGATGAAGCAGATCGGCGCCGCGGTCGAGACGACGGTCACCGACACCGTCGAGGGGGGCTTCACCAACGAGCCCTACGTCGGGACCCTGGAGAACGAGGGCGTCGGCCTGGCCCCGTACCACGACTTCGAGGGCGAGGTCCCGGCCGAGCTCACCGAGAAGATCGAGGAGTACAAGCAGCAGATCATCTCCGGCGACCTCGTCATCGAGACGCCGAACGCGCCGCAGCAGTGACGCCGCGGCCGTGACGATCGGCTGACACACCCGGTAGCGGCCCGGCCCCAGGGGGCCGGGCCGCTACGCTGTCCGGAGCCGGACGGCACACCCCTCCCAGAACCGACCGCCCGTCCCGTGAGGTGCCGGATGAAGCAGGAAGCGCGATGAAGCTCGAGCTGCAGGGAATCACCAAGGTCTTCGGCTCGCTGGTGGCCAACGACCACATCGACCTCGTCGTCGAGCCAGGAGAGATCCACGCCCTCCTGGGCGAGAACGGCGCCGGCAAGTCGACGCTGATGAACGTCCTCTACGGCCTCTACGACCCCGACGACGGCCAGATCCTCGTCGACGGCCGTCCGGTCCGGTTCAAGGGCCCCGGCGACGCGGTCGCCGCCGGCATCGGCATGGTGCACCAGCACTTCATGCTCGTCCCCGTCTTCACCGTCGCCGAGTCCGTGGCCCTCGGCTACGAGCCCGCCGGACCCGGGGGAGTGCTGCGGCTGGACGAGGCCCGCCGGCGGGTGCGCGAGATCTCCGACCGGTTCGGCTTCCAGGTCGACCCGGACGCGGTCGTCGAGGACCTGCCGGTCGGCGTCCAGCAGCGCGTGGAGATCATCAAGGCGCTCTCCCGCGACGCCCACGTGCTCATCCTGGACGAGCCGACGGCCGTGCTGACGCCGCAGGAGACCGACGAGCTCATCCGGATCATGGGCGAGCTCAAGGACGCCGGCACCTCCATCGTCTTCATCACCCACAAGCTGCGCGAGGTGCGCGCCGTGGCCGACCGGATCACGGTCATCCGCCGCGGCAAGGTGGTCGGCGAGGCCAGCCCCACCTCCACCGAGACCGAGCTGGCCTCCCTGATGGTCGGCCGGGCGGTCAGCCTCACCGTGGACAAGGACCCCGCCGACCCCGGCGAGGCCGCCTTCCAGGTCAAGGACCTCAGCGTCGTGGCCGACAACGGCACCGTCCTGGTCGACGACATCTCCTTCGACGTCCGCGCGGGCGAGATCCTGTGCATCGCCGGCGTCCAGGGCAACGGGCAGACCGAGCTGGCCGAGGTCATCCTCGGGCTCGAGGAGGCCGACGCGGGCACGATGACGCTCGACGGGGAGGACCTGCTGGGCCGCAGCGTCAAGAAGCGGCTGCGGGCCGGGGTCGGGTTCGTCCCCGAGGACCGCTCGACGGACGGTGTGGTGTCCAGCTTCAGCATCGCCGAGAACCTCGTCCTGGACCTCTACGACACCGCCCCCTTCGCCCGCGGCCTGTCGATGAGCCCGGCGAAGGTGGCGGCCAACGCCGAGCAGCGCACCGAGGAGTTCGACGTGCGCCACACCTCGGTGCAGGACCCCATCTCCACGCTCTCCGGCGGCAACGCGCAGAAGGTGGTGCTGGCCCGGGAGATGTCCCGCCCGCTGCGCCTGCTCGTCGCCTCTCAGCCGACCCGGGGACTGGACGTCGGCTCGATCGAGTTCGTGCACAAGCGGATGGTGGCCGAGCGCGACCGGGGCACCCCGGTGATCATCGTCTCCACCGAGCTGGACGAGGTGATGGCGCTGGCCGACCGGATCGCGGTCATGTACCGCGGCCGCATCGTCGGCGTCCTCGACGCCGTCGACGAGGACGGGCACCCGGTCAACCGTGACGTGCTGGGCCTGATGATGGCCGGCGTGCCCCTGGACGAGGCCCAGCGGCAGGCCAGCGAGCACATGTCCGCGCTGGCGATGGCCGACCTGGACGGGGACGGCATACCCGACGCCCTGCAGCAGGGCGGGGAGGAGCAGGAGTGAGCGAGCACAACCCGTCGGGGCGGCCCACCGGCTCGGACGCCGGCGAGGAGCAGGCAGTCGCCGCGGCGCCGCCGGGGGAGACCGGCGTGAGCGGCGGGCACGGACCCACGCACCGCGAGCACGAGCGCCCGACGGTCCTGCACCAGATCCTCTCCGGCAGCGCGCTGATGTCGGTGCTGGCGGTCGTCCTGGCGCTGCTGATCGGAGGCTTCCTGATCGCCTTCGCCGACCAGGACGTGCGCGAGGCGTCCGGCTACTTCTTCGCGCGCCCGACGGACACGCTGTCGGCGACCTGGACCTCGATGACCGAGGCCTATATCGCGATGTTCCGCGGCTCGGTCTTCGACTGGCGGGCGGACACCTTCGCCGGGATGGTCAAGCCGTTCACCGAGTCCATGGTCTTCTCGATCCCGCTGATCCTGGCCGGCCTGGGCATCGCCGTCGGCTTCCGCGCGGGCCTGTTCAACATCGGGGCCCAGGGCCAGATCATCGTCGGCGCGATCGTGGCGGCGTGGCTGGGCTTCCACTTCGACCTCCCGCCGGTGATCCACCTGCTGGTGGCGATCCTCGGCGGGCTGATCGGCGGCGCGGTCTGGGGCGGGATCCCCGGCGTCCTCAAGGCCAGGTTCGGCGCGAACGAGGTGATCGTGACGATCATGCTCAACTACATCGCCGTCTACCTGATCACCTACATCCTCAAGCAGCCGGCGTTCAACCCCGGCCGCACCGGCCAGCGCAGCCCGGCCATCGCGGCCGACGCGACCTACCCGCTGCTCGTGCCGCAGTGGCTGTGGCCCGGCAACGGCTTCCGCCTGCACTGGGGCTTCGTCGTGGCGATCCTGGCCACCGTCCTGGTGTGGTGGCTGATGGAGCGCTCGACGGTCGGCTTCGAGATCCGCGCCGTCGGCGCCAACCCGGCCGCGGCCCGCACGGCGGGGATGTCGGTGGGCCGGACCACGATCATCACCATGGTCATCGCCGGCGCCCTCGCCGGGCTGGCCGCGGGGGGCCAGGTGATGGGCACCGAACGCTCGCTGACCGCCGGTGTCGCCGCGTCCTTCGGCTTCGACGCGATCACCGTGGCGCTGCTGGGCCGGTCCCGGCCGTGGGGCACCTTCTTCGCCGGGCTGCTCTTCGGCGCCCTCAAGGCCGGCGGCTTCCTCATGCAGTCGCTGACCGCGACCCCGATCGACATCGTGCTGGTCGTGCAGTCCCTCATCGTCCTGCTGATCGCCGCGCCGCCGCTGGTCCGGTCGATCTTCCGCCTGCCCGACCCCGGCCGCCCCCGTCGACGACGGGCCGCCCCTGCCACCACGGAGGCCACGGCATGAGCACCGCGACCGAGTCCCAGCAGCCGGCGACGCCGTCCGACCAGGTCGACGACGTGACCCGCACCCGCCCGCGGGTGAGCGTCAAGACGGCGGTCGTCTACGCCCTGGCGGCACTGGTCACGATCGTGGCATGGGTGCTGAACACGCCGGCCGACGTACGGACCAACTTCCAGTTCGGCTCCGGCACGGACCTCTTCCGCATCCCCAACGCCCCGGTGCCCTCGCTGGTCACGCTGGTCGTGCTCGTGCTCGTCATGGTCGCCGGCCTCGTGCTGGCGGTGCTGCGCTACCGGCAGCGGCGGCCGGTCCCGGGCTGGGTGCACGTCGTGGTCGGCGTCGCCTTCGTGCTGGCCTTCCTGACCTACGTCGGCGCCGGCAAGTCCACCGTCATCCCGATGGTCTCCCTGCTCGCCGGTGCGCTGGCGCTGTCCGTCCCGCTCGTCTTCGGCGCCATGTCCGGCGTGATCTGCGAGCGCTCGGGCATCATCAACATCGCGATCGAGGGCCAGCTCCTCTTCGGCGCCTTCGCCGCGGCCGTGGTCGCCTCGGCAGCCGGGTCGGGGTATGTCGGTCTGCTCGCCGCCCCCGTCGCCGGCGCCATGGTCGGCGCCGCCCTGGCGTGGTTCTCGGTGAGCTTCCGGGTCAACCAGATCATCGTCGGCGTCGTCCTCAACACGCTGATCATCGGCCTGACCGGCTTCCTGTTCGCCACCCTGCTGTCGGACAACAAGGCGCTGTGGAACACGCGGATGCCGCTGCCGCGGCTGCCGATCCCCGGCCTGTCGCAGATCCCGGTGATCGGCCCGGTGCTGTTCAACCAGACGATCCTGATCTACCTGATGTACGTCATCGTCGTCCTGCTGCAGTTCATGCTCTTCCGCAGCCGCTGGGGCCTGCGCACCCGTGCTGTCGGCGAGCACCCCAGGGCGGCCGACACCGTCGGCATCAAGGTCAACCCGCGCCGGGTCTGGAACACGATCCTCGGCGGTGCCGTGGCCGGCCTGGGCGGCGCGTTCTTCACCGTCGGCTCCGGCCTGGCCTTCGGGCGGGAGATGTCCGCGGGCCAGGGCTACATCGCGCTCGCCGCGATGATCCTGGGCAAGTGGAACCCCAAGGGAGCGGTCGCCGCGGCCCTGCTGTTCGGCTTCTCCAAGAACCTCGGCAACGTGCTGTCCACCATCGGCAGCGGCGTGCCCTCGGAGATCCTGCTCATGCTGCCCTACGTCATCACGATCTTCGCCGTCGCCGGCTTCGTCGGGCGGGTGCGCCCGCCCGCGGCGGAGGGCACCCCATACACCAAGAGCTGAGAGGTATGCGGTGAGTCACGAGGTCGACTGGGACGCCCTGCGAAGGTCTGCGGTGCAGGTGATGCGCCGCGCCTACGTGCCCTACTCCCGATTCCCGGTGGGCGCGGCCGCGCTCGTCGACGACGGGCGCGTGGTGAGCGGCTGCAACATCGAGAACGCCAGCTACGGCCTGACGCTGTGCGCCGAGTGCGGCATGGTCTCCGACCTGGTCGCCGGCGGCGGCGGACGGCTCGTGGCGGTCGTCTGCGTCGGCGGCGACGAGCAGCTGCTCATGCCGTGCGGCCGGTGCCGCCAGCTCATCTGGGAGCACGGGGGAGCGGAGTGCCTGCTGCAGACCCCGCGGGGCGTGCTGCCGATGGACGAGGTGCTCCCCCAGGCGTTCGGGGCGGAGGACCTGGAGGTCTGAGCCGACGGCCGGACCGGTCGGGTCCGGACGGGGATCAGCCGGCCGAGGGGCGCCAGTCCTCGGCGCTGACCAGCGAGGTGCGCGGCAGGCCGGCCTCGAGCGCGAGGCGGCCGGCCTCCGGGCTCCGGGCGACGTAGATCGCCTCGCCGGAGATGCCCGCGATCCGCTCGTGCAGCGTCTTCATGGTGCCGGCGTCGACGACCACCCGACCCTGCTCGGGCGGCAGGAAGAGATCCTCGCCGAAGGTGCCGGCGCGGTCCTTGCGCGCCACCTGGGTCACGTCCACCGGGCGCTGCTGCATGGCCTCGGCGAGCACCCGCAGGATCGTCGCGTCGCGGGGGTCGCCACCGTCGACCGGCTCGGCGAAGGCCACCGACCCGTCCTGCCCGAACCGGACGCCCTGGACGGCGAACTTGGCCTTCCGCTCCCGGGTCATCACCGAGTAGCCGATCACCGGCGAGCCGTCCGCCTCGGCCTGCGCGGCGACGACGAGCGCGGCCGGGTCCAGCCCGACCGCCATGGTCTGGGCGCAGGTGAGGGTGATCTGCAGACGGGGAGAGGTGACCGCGGCGACCACCCGTTCGTTGCGGACTGCGACGATGGTGGGGAACATCGGCTCGGTGCCGTTCGTCCCACCACGGGACCGGCTCCGACGGAGCAGATCGGTCACAGGAGGGACGACGAGGGCCATGACGTCAGCGATGAGCACGCGGCACAGGATGCCACACCGCGCCGGCGGGAGCGGCACGTGAACCTCCGCAGGGTGCCCTGGTGGGGCTGGCTGATCGCGGTCTTCGTCCTGCTGCGCGTGCTCGACGCCGACGTGCCCGTGCTCCCGCTGATCGTCGTCGGTGCGGTGCTCGTCAACGTCCTCGGCCGGCGGGGGCGGCTGTCCGGCCACGGCACGCGCAAGGTCGAAGGGCCTGCGGGCGGGCCGCAGGGGTGGCAGCACCCGCCGCCCGAGGACACCTCGATCCAGCACCCGATGCCGACCATCGACGTCCCGCAGTACCCGGGCCCGGGCTCGGGCCCGGGCGGAGGTCAGGGTGGGCTGCGGACGCCCGGCGCCGGCAGCACCGGCAGCACCTCCTCCGACCCCGTGGTGTCCCTGGGGCAGCTGCACCTGACGCGGTCGGGCCGGGACCTGCAGAGAGCCGCCGCCGAGGGGACGGCCACCGAGCTCACCCGCGTGCTGGACGAGATCCACGACCTGGTCACCAGGATGCAGGGGATGCTCGCCGCAGCGGCCGGCACGGCCGCTGCGGGGGAGCGAGAGGCCTTCGCCAAGGGCCTGCGCGTGCTGGACGGACAGGTCCGCGAGGCGCGTGGGGAGCACCCGCCGGGATCCCGGGTCACCAGGGTGGTCCAGACCTGCCTGCGGATGGGCCACACTGGTCGCCATGAGTGAGTCCTTCGACGCCGTCGACATCATCCGTGCCAAGCGCGACCGGCGCAAGCTGTCCACCGACGAGATCGCGTGGGTGGTGGACGCCTACACGCGCGAGGTGGTCGCCGACGAGCAGATGTCGGCCCTGGCCATGGCGATCCTGCTCAACGGCATGTCCCGGCGCGAGATCTCCGACTGGACCACCGCGATGATCGACAGCGGCGAGCGGATGGACTTCTCCTCGCTGTCGCGGCCGACGGCCGACAAGCACTCCACCGGCGGCGTGGGCGACAAGATCACGCTGCCGCTCGCGCCCCTGGTCGCCGCGTGCGGCGTGGCGGTCCCGCAGCTCTCCGGCCGTGGCCTGGGCCACACCGGTGGCACGCTGGACAAGCTCGAGGCGATCCCCGGGTGGCGGGCGGCGCTGACCAACGAGGAGATGCTCGCCCAGCTCGAGGACGTCGGCGCGGTCATCTGCGCAGCCGGCTCCGGCCTGGCACCTGCCGACAAGCGCCTCTACGCGCTGCGCGACGTGACCGGCACCGTCGAGGCGATACCCCTCATCGCCTCCTCGATCATGAGCAAGAAGATCGCCGAGGGCACCGGCGCGCTCGTCCTCGACGTCAAGGTGGGCTCGGGCGCCTTCATGAAGACGGAGGCCGACGCCCGCGAGCTGGCCGAGACGATGGTGGCGCTCGGCACCGACGCCGGCGTGCGCACGGTCGCGCTGCTCACCGACATGTCGACCCCGCTCGGTCTGACCGCCGGCAAC
>QEUR01000288.1 GCA_003577095.1 Acidobacteriota bacterium | reverse complement strand
GACCGCCGTGGACTCGTCGATCGTGAGGTGCGCCGCCAGCGGTCGTCTCCAGCCGCGCACGTCCAGCAGCCGCACCAGCTGGAGGCCGTAGAACATGTTGCGCACACCCAGCAGCGTCGAGGTGCCCACCGCCGCCAGCGGCCCGCCGCCGGTGGCGACCACGCCGAAGAGCGCGAACTGGGAGCCGCCGCTGAACAGCAGCAGGGAGGTGACCATCGTCTGCCAGACGCTCAGCCCGGCCGCCACCCCGAGCGCGCCGCAGCTGATCCCGTAGGCGCCGGTCGCCACCCCGACGGCCAGCCCCTCCCGCCCGGCCGGCGTGCGCCACCACCGCACGGGGTATGCCGTCTCCTCCGCCGGCGCGTGCGCCTCCCCGGGCGCGGCGTCGGCGCTCACGGCTCCTCGAGCCTGGCCACGAGCCGGACCTCGCGCACCGTGCCCCCCTCGTCGTCGACCACGCGGTCGCGCCAGGCGCCGTCGGGGGAGAAGCCGGCGCCCTGCAGGAAGGCGCGGGTGCTCTCGGCGTCGGCCACGACCCAGGTCGCGACGGCGATCAGGGCGCCCTCCGGGTCGCCGGCGCGGAGGGTGTCGACGGCGGCGTTGAGCAGGCGGGAGCCGTGCCCTGAGCGGCGCCCCTCGGGGTGCACGCCGCCGTCGTAGATCATCCCGGTGGCACCCGGCTCGAGGCCGGGCTCGTCCCCGGCGGGACCGATCGCGGCGTAGCCGACGACCGTGTCCCCGGCGGTCGCGACCAGCAGCCGGTGTCGCGGGGTCGGGGGCTGCTCGAGCGAGCGCCGCCAGACCGACCCGAGCTGCGGGCCGGTCATCGCGGCGAGCGCCTCGGCGGGCAGGATCCCCGCGAAGTCGTGCTGGTAGACGAAGGCCTGGACGAACCCGACGGCAGGGGCGTCCGTGGTGCGTCCGGTCCGGACCGCCGCGTCGGCGAGCGGTCCCGGGCGGCCGGCCCCGTGGGCGTGCTCGTGGCCGTGGTCGTGCCGGTGGTCGTGGGCGTCGGGCATGGCTGCCAGTCTCCCACGCGGAGGGTGCCGCTCCCGCGCCGGACCCGGTGTCCGGAGCGATGTGACAGCCGGACCGGCGTCCGACGCCCGGACTGTCATAAAGAGGAACGCTCTGGCAGACTGGAGGCATGTACGGCAACGACTTCGGGCCGCGCGACGACGCGCCACTGAACGCCGCGGAGACGGCGGACTACACGCAGGCCCTGCAGGAGTACTTCGACGGGCTGATCGAGGAGGACTCGCGCATCGAGCCGCGGGACGCGATGCCCGAGGCCTACCGCAAGACCCTGATCCGCCAGATCGCCCAGCACGCGCACTCGGAGATCATCGGGATGCAGCCGGAGGGCAACTGGATCACGCGGGCGCCCAGCCTGCGGCGCAAGGCCATCCTGATGGCCAAGGTGCAGGACGAGGCCGGGCACGGGCTCTACCTGTACTCGGCCGCCGAGACCCTGGGCGTGGACCGCGCCGAGCTGCTGGACAAGCTGCACACCGGCCGGCAGAAGTACTCCTCGATCTTCAACTACCCGACGCTGACCTGGGCCGACGTGGGCGCGATCGGCTGGCTGGTCGACGGCGCCGCGATCATGAACCAGGTGCCGCTGTGCCGCTGCTCCTACGGGCCCTACGCCCGGGCGATGATCCGGGTGTGCAAGGAGGAGTCCTTCCACCAGCGCCAGGGCTACGAGATCCTGTGGACGCTGTCCCGGGGCACCGAGGCCCAGCGGGCCATGCTGCAGGACGCGGCCGACCGCTGGTGGTGGCCGGCGCTGATGATGTTCGGCCCGCCGGACTCGGGCGAGAAGGCCAAGGACGGCCACACCGCCCAGAACATGGCGTGGGGCATCAAGCGCTTCACCAACGACGACCTGCGCCAGAAGTTCGTCGACATGACCGTGCCGCAGGCGATCAAGCTCGGCATCACCCTGCCCGACCCCGACCTGCGGTGGAACGAGGAGACCGGCCACTGGGACTTCGGCGAGGTCGACTGGGACGAGTTCTGGCGGGTCCTCAAGGGCGACGGCCCGTGCAACGCCCAGCGCATCGCGACCCGGGTGGCCGCCCACGAGGACGGCGCCTGGGTCCGGGAGGCCGCCGTGGCCTACGCCGCCAAGCACGCCGCGCAGGAGGAGGTCGCATGACGCAGGCCGGCTGGCCGCTGTGGGAGGTCTTCGTGCGGCCGCGGCGCGGCCTGTCCCACGGCCACGTCGGGTCGCTGCACGCCCCCGACGCGCAGATGGCGCTGCGCAACGCCCGCGACGTCTACACCCGCCGCCAGGAGGGCGTCTCCATCTGGGTGGTGGCCTCGGCGGACATCACGGCCTCCAGCCCCGAGGAACGGGACAGCTTCTTCGACCCGGCCGCCGACAAGGTCTACCGGCACCCGACCTTCTACGAGGTGCCCGAGGACGTGGAGTACCTGTGAGCGCCGGTCACGACTACTCCGGCGTCACCGTCGCCGGGCCCCGCGAGCGGCCGGTGACCGACCCGACGAGCCTGCACACGGCATACCTGCTGAGCCTGGGCGACGACGCGCTGGTCTACGCCCAGCGGCTGGGGGAGTGGATGACCCACGCCCCGCAGATCGAGGAGGACATGGCGCTGGGCAACGTCGGGCTGGACCTGCTGGGCCAGGCGCGTGCGCTGCTGACGCGCGCCGGGGAGGTCGAGGGCCGGGGCCGCGACGAGGACGCGATGGCGATGCTGCGCGACGAGCGGGAGTTCCGCAACGTGCACCTCGTGGAGCAGCCGCGGGGCGACTTCGGCCAGGAGATGGCCCGCTTGCTGTGGTTCGCCAGCTACCAGCACGAGCTCTACACCGCGCTGGTCTCCTCCGCCGACGAGACCGTCGCCGGGGTCGCCCAGAAGGCGGTCAAGGAGGTCGACTACCACCGCGACCACGCCACCCAGTGGGTCCTGCGGCTCGGCGACGGCACGCCGACCAGCCACGCGCGGATGCAGGCCGGCCTGGAGGCGGTGCACCCCTACGTCGCCGAGCTCGGCGAGGACTTCGCGGCGGCGCGGTGGGCCGCCGAGCACGGCGTCGGCGTGCTGCCCTCGACCCTCAGCGACGGGGTCAACGCCTACGTCGCCGACGTGCTGGAGCAGGCGACCCTGAGCATGCCGGACGAGCCCCGCTGGCGCGCCCGCGGCGGCCGCGAGGGCGTGCACTCGGAGGCGATGGGCTACCTGCTCGCCGAGCTGCAGCACGTCGCGCGCAGCCACCCCGGCGCCACCTGGTGAGGGCAGGAGGTCCAGGTATGCCGGCACCCACCGCCGCCCACCGGGTCACCACCGCGCTGCTCGAGCAGGTCGAGCGCGAGGTCCGTGCCGTGCGCGACCCCGAGATCCCGGTGATCTCCCTGGACGACCTCGGCGTGGTGCGCGAGGTCGAGCGGGTCG
>QEUR01000287.1 GCA_003577095.1 Acidobacteriota bacterium | reverse complement strand
CGTTGCCGAGGCGGAAGCGCTCGAGACGAAGCGCCGGACCGAAGGCGGTGGTGCCGACGTGCTCGGGACGCAGGGTCCCGGCCTCGTGGGTGCGAAGCATGACTCTCCTCCTTCGGTCAGGTCCCGAGAGGGCGGCTGCCCGGTCGGGAGGCAGCCCGAGAGGTGTGGGCGGGGGCCAGGTCGCGGTGCCACCACACCTTCGCCGAGAGATCCTCGGCCTCTCGTCGGAAAGCGCCGGACGCGCGGTGCGCGGGTGGCGGGGCACCGCCCATGACCGGGTATGCCGTCCGCCCGGCGGGTCGTCACTCCGCCCCGGGCACGGGGAGAGTCTACGGGCTGGCGGCCGGTGGTCCCAACGTGTCCCCGGTCGCGTCGGGGTCGGGCGTGGGCGGGGCGCCCCGCAGGTTCAGCCGCGGCGACGCGCGTCGTAGGCCAGCACGCTGAGCATCATCGGGGCGTTGCGCACCTGCCCGGCCAGCACCGCGCGCACGGCCTCGGACAGCGGGACCCAGGCGCACGGCATACCCGCCTCCTCGTCCCGGCGCTCGTGGCGCTCCCCCGCCGGCACGTCGGACAGGCCCGTGGCCAGGTAGACGCGGATGACCTCGTCGAGACCGCCGGGCGACGGGGTGAGGGCGAGCAGCGGCTCCCACCGGTCGGCGCGCAGGTCGCCCTCCTCGGCCAGCTCGCGCTGCGCCGCCACGAGCGGGTCCTCGCCCTCGACGTCGAGCAGTCCGGCGGGGATCTCCCAGTCGTGGGCGCGGACCGGGTGGCGGTACTGCTGCACGAGGAAGAGCTCGGGCTCGCCGCGGTCCTCGCGCACGGCGAGGATGGCCACCGCGCCGGTGTGCGCGACGTACTCGCGCACCACCTCCTCCTCGCCGAGCCGGACGCGGTCGCGGCGCACGTCCCAGACGGCGCCGGTGAAGACCGTCCGCGAGGAGGTCACCGGTGCCGACCCGTGCCGGTCGTGCAGGTCCGCGGCGCCCAGCCGGGGCGCGTCCAGGGTCACGGCAGCGCGTGCTGGTGCTGGCGGCCCTCGACCTCCACGAGCCGCTCCGAGCGCTGCTGCTGCAGCGCCGCCTCGACGAGCCCGGCGAAGAGCGGGTGCGCGCGGTCGGGGCGGGAGCGGAACTCCGGGTGCGCCTGGGTGGAGACGTAGTAGGGGTGCACATCGCGCGGCAGCTCGACGAACTCGACCAGCGTGTCGTCGGGCGAGGTGCCGGAGATGACCAGGCCGGCGGCGGTGAGCCGGTCGCGGTAGGCGTTGTTGACCTCGTAGCGGTGCCGGTGCCGCTCGGTCACCTCGGCCGCGCCGTAGACCTCCTCGGCCACCGATCCGGCCGCGAGCCGGGCCGGGTAGGAGCCCAGGCGCATCGTCCCGCCCAGGTCTCCGGCGCCGTCCACGTAGGCCTTCTGCTCCTCCATGGTGGCGATGACCGGCTCGGGCGTCATCGGGTCGAACTCGGTGGAGCTGGCGTGCTCGAGCCCGGCCACCGAGCGGGCGTACTCGATGACCATCGCCTGCAGCCCGAGGCAGATGCCCAGGGTGGGCACCTGGCGCTCGCGCGCCCAGCGCAGGGCGCCGATCTTGCCCTCGATGCCGCGGACGCCGAAGCCGCCCGGGACCAGGACCGCGTCGACCCCCTGCAGCGCGCGGGTCGCGCCCGCCTCGGTCTGGCACTCGTCGGAGGCCACCCACCGGATGGTCACGCGGGCGTCGTGCCGGAAGCCGCCGGCCCGCATCGCCTCGGTGACCGACAGGTAGGCGTCGGGCAGGTCGACGTACTTGCCGACCAGGGCGATCTCGACCTCGTGCTCGGGCTCGTGCACCCGCTCCAGCAGGGCGTCCCAGGCGGACCAGTCGACGTCCCGGAAGGGCAGGCCGAGGTGGCGCACGACATACGCGTCCAGCATCTCCCGGTGCAGCACCTTGGGGATGTCGTAGATGCTCGGGGCGTCGATGCAGGCGGCGACCGCGTCCCTGTCGACGTCGCACATCATCGAGATCTTGCGCTTGATCCCGTCCGGGATGTCCCGGTCGGCGCGCAGCACGAGCGCGTCGGGGGTGATGCCGACCTGGCGCAGCGCGGCGACGGAGTGCTGGGTCGGCTTGGTCTTCAGCTCCCCGCTGGGCGCGAGGTAGGGCACCAGGGAGACGTGCAGGAAGAAGCAGTTGGCGCGGCCGATGTCGTGGCGCACCTGGCGGGCGGCCTCCAGGAAGGGCAGCGACTCGATGTCGCCGACCGTCCCGCCGATCTCGGTGATGATGAGGTCGGGACGCTGTCCGTCCCCCGCGTTGGCGGCTGCGCGCATCCGCGCCTTGATCTCGTTGGTGATGTGCGGGATGACCTGCACGGTGTCGCCGAGGTACTCGCCGCGGCGCTCCCGGGCGATCACGTCGTTGTAGACCTGCCCCGTCGTGACGTTGGAGCGCCCCGAGAGGTTGACGTCGAGGAAACGTTCGTAGTGCCCGATGTCGAGGTCGCACTCGGCGCCGTCCTCGGTGACGAAGACCTCGCCGTGCTGGAAGGGGTTCATCGTCCCCGGGTCCACGTTGATGTAGGGGTCGAGCTTCTGCATCGTCACGCGCAGCCCGCGCGATCTGAGCAGGAACCCCAGGCTCGAGGCGGTCAGCCCCTTGCCGAGCGAGGAGGCGACGCCCCCGGTCACGAAGATGTGCTTAGTCGTCTCCACCACGGGCTCTCAGTCTACGTCACCGTCGACGGCCGGGGCCACGGGGACACACCGTGCGTCGCGCGGGCCGCCCGTCATCCCTCGAGGTATGCGGTGAGGGCGGCGGCCAGCGCGTCCTCGGCCGTCGGCAGCGCGGCCGCACGTGCCAGCGAGCGCACGCCCAGGTCGGCCAGCAGGGACCGGTCGCGCAGCACCCGGCCGACGACCTCGGCCAGCCGCTGGGCGGTCCCCTCCGGCCCCCCTGCCGTGGCGTCCACGAGCAGGCCGGCGTCGCCCAGCACCGTGGCCGTGCCGCCGACGTCGGTGGCGACGACGGGCGTCCCGGCCTGCAGCGCCTCCTGCAGCCAGACGGGCTGGCCCTCCCAGCGGGCGGAGGAGACCGCGAGGTCGGCGGCGAGCAGCAGGTCCGGCACGTCGTCGCGGTGCCCGAGCAGGCGCACGTCGGTGCGTTCGTGGGTGGAGGCCACCCGCGCCTCCAGGGCGGGGCGGTCCGGGCCCTCGCCGACGACGAGCAGGACCGGTGGGGGGCCGTCCCCGGGCCGCCACCGGGTGACCACCTGCTCCATCGCGTCGACGAGCGTGATCTGGTCCTTCTGCCCCGTCAGGCGGCCGACGGTGACGACGACGGCCACGCCACCGTCGGGGTCGAGGCCGAGCAGGCGCCGGACCCTGCCGCGGGCGCGCTCCCGGTCCTGCGGGGTCGGGGCGGGGCGGTGGGCGGCCGGCA
>QEUR01000286.1 GCA_003577095.1 Acidobacteriota bacterium | reverse complement strand
GCCGGGTCCCCCGCCCCCCTGCGCAGGACGCCCCAGGTGGCCCGCACGTCGACCGGCCACGCCGCCCGCCACACCCGCTGCGCGGTCCGGGCGGGGGGCGGCAGCGTCGACCGTGGCGCGCACCGTCCGCGCGCCGGCTCCGCGGCTGTCACAGCGGACACTGTGCATCGACCGGCCCGGCACGCGCAACCCGCCGGCCCGCCCAGGACGTCGGGGGCCGTGCCCGGCAGGACAACCGTTAGCGTGTAGCCGTGCAGTTCCCAGCCCAGGTGCTCGCCCGCGCCGTGGCCGCCGACGCGACCCGCCCGGCCCTCACCTTCTACGACGACGGCCCGGACGGCAACGGCGAGCGCATCGAGCTCTCCCGCCGCGTGCTCGCCAACTGGGTCGCCAAGGCCGCCAACGCCCTGCAGGAGGGCCTGGACGTCCAGCCGGGATCGGTCGTCCTCGTCGACCTGCCCGCCCCGCACTGGCGGCTGGCCTACTGGGCCCTGGCCGTCTGGTCGGTGGGCGCCACCCTCACCGTCGACGCCCACGAGGGCGCCGACGTCCTCGTCACGACCGACCCCGACGGGGACCTGGCCGAGGACAGCGACGAGGTGGTCGCCGTGGCGCTGCCCGCGCTCTCCCGCGACTTCGGCCGCGAGCTGCGCTCCGGGGTGATGGACGAGGCGGCCGAGCTGTCCAGCTACGCCGACGACTTCACCCCCTGGGACGAGCCCGACCCCGACGACACCGCGCTGGTGCACCGGGGCGAGCGCACGACATACGCGGAGCTGCTGGCCGGGCCCGGGGAGGTGCCCCCGGGGGCGCGCAGCCTGCTCACCACGACCGACCCCGGCCTGCTGGTGCGCCAGGTGCTGCAGGTCCTCGACGCGCGCGGGTCCGCGGTGCTCGTCCGGGGCGACGTGCCGGCCGCCGACGACGCGCGGCTCGCCGCCGAGGGCGTCGACCACCGCTGCTCGGCCGTCGCCCCGGCCTGACGCAGGGGTGCCGGAGCGGGGCGTCCCGCCCGGCAGGTAACCTCACCGGCATGGACAAAGTCGTTTCCACCGCCGCCGAAGCGCTCGAGGGCCTTGAGGACGGCATGACCGTCACGGTCGGGGGCTTCGGGATCTCCGGGATCCCCAGCGTGCTCATCGACGCCGTGCTCGAGCGCGGCACCACCGACCTGCAGGTCGTTTCCAACAACTGCGGGATCGACGGCGCCGGTCTGGGCGTGCTGCTCGACGCCCGCCGGATCAGCAGGGTCATCGCCTCCTACGTCGGCGAGAACAAGGAGTTCGCCCGGCAGTACCTGCACGGCGAGCTCGAGCTGGAGCTGACGCCGCAGGGCACGCTCGCCGAGAAGATGCGCTCCGCCGGCGCCGGCATCCCGGCCTTCTGGACGCCCACCGGCGTGGGCTCGCTCGTCTCCGAGGGCGGTATGCCGTGGAAGTACGACTCCGAGGGCAACGTCGTCAAGGAGTCGCCCGCCAAGGAGAAGCGTGAGTTCACCGTGCGCGGCCAGACCCGCGAGTACGTCCTGGAGGACTCGATCTTCGCCGACTTCGGCCTGGTCCGCGCCGCCAGGGGGGACCGCCACGGCAACCTGGTCTTCAACCGCTCGGCCCGCAACTTCAACCCGCTGTGCGCGATGGCCGCCGGCGTCGCCGTCGCCGAGGTCGAGGAGCTCGTCGAGCCCGGCGAGATCGACCCCGACGAGGTGCACCTGCCCGGCATCTACGTCCAGCGGGTGCTGGCGCTGACCCCCGAGCAGGTCGCCGCCAAGGACATCGAGAAGCGCACCACCCGGCCCCGGCCGGACGCCACGACCACGCAGGAGGCCTGAGCCATGGCACTGACCCGTGAGGAGATGGCGGCCCGCGCCGCCCAGGAGCTGCACGACGGCGACTACGTCAACCTCGGCATCGGCATGCCGACGCTGGTGCCCAACTACGTGCCCGACGACGTGGAGCTGGTCCTGCAGTCCGAGAACGGCATCCTCGGCGTGGGCCCCTACCCCTACGAGGGCGAGGAGCACCCGGACCTGATCAACGCCGGCAAGGAGACCGTGACGCTGCGCAAGGGCGCCTCGATCTTCGACTCGGCGACCAGCTTCGGGATGATCCGCGGCGGCAAGGTCGACGCGGCCATCCTCGGCGCGATGCAGGTCTCGGCGGCCGGCGACATCGCCAACTGGATGATCCCCGGCAAGATGGTCAAGGGCATGGGCGGGGCCATGGACCTCGTCCTGGGAGCCAAGAAGGTCATCGTGCTGATGGACCACGTGGCCAAGGACGGCAGCTACAAGATCGTGCGGGAGTGCTCCCTGCCGATCACCGGCCTGCAGGTCGTCCAGCGGATCATCACCGACCTGGCCGTCATCGACGTCACCCCCGACGGCCTCGTGCTGCGCGAGGTCGCGCCGGGCGTCACCGTCGAGGAGGTCGTGGAGAAGACCGAGCCCGAGCTGAGGGTGGCCGTCGACGAGCCGACCCCAGAGCCGGTCTCCCCGGTGTCCGACTAGGCCAGGAGCCCGACCCGCCTCAGCGGCTCCGACGAGGGGCGCCGGTCCCGCGCAGGAACCCGGCGCCCCACGTCATGTGCATGGTGGCCAGCACGACCGGCATCCGCGCCACGACGCCCGGGCGCTCGCGCCGGGCGATCCAGGCGCCGCCCGCGGTGGCGGCCACGGCATACCCCAGGGGGAGCGCCCACAGCGGCCGCCAGAGCAGGCCTCCCACGGCCCCGCCGGCCACCAGCGCGGTCGCCACGGGCGGGGCGAGGTAGCGCAGGTTGAGCGTGCCCGGGTGGGTACGCGCCACCTCCCGGCGCCACTGGCCGGTCGTGTAGAACTGCCGGGCCAGGTCCCCCAGGGTCGCGCGGGGGCGGTAGGTGACGGTCAGCTCCGGCGTGAACCACACGGTGCCCCCGGCCTCGCGGATCCGGTGGTTGAGCTCCCAGTCCTGCGCCCTGGTGAAGGCCGTGTCGTAGCCACCCACCCGCTCGAGCCACTCGCGGCGGAAGACCCCCAGGTAGACCGTGTCGGCCGGGCCGGCCTCGCCGCCGACGTGGAAGCGTGCCGCACCGATGCCGAGGGACGAGCGCATCGCCACGGCCACCGCCTGCTGCAGGTCGCCGACCCCCTCGGCCAGCATCACGCCGCCGACGTTGGCCGCGCCGGTCTCCTCCAGGACCTCCACGGCGCGGCTCACGTAGCCGTCCGACAGCGCGCCGTGCCCGTCCATCCGCACCACGATCCCGTGGTGGGAGGCGGCGATCGCCGCGTTGAGCCCGTCCGGCGTGCGTCCCGACGGGTTGTCGACGACCAGCACGCGCGGGTCCTCGGCCGCGATCGCGTCGGCCACCTCGCGGGTGCGGTCGTGGCCGGGTCCGACCGCCACGACCACCTCCATCGGGCCCGGGTAGTCCTGGGCCAGGACGGATCCGACGGCCTCG
>QEUR01000285.1 GCA_003577095.1 Acidobacteriota bacterium | reverse complement strand
GGACGATCCCGGCGTCGCGGACCGCCGCGATCTCCTGGTGGTAGCGGTCGAGCGCGGCGCGGTCGACCTCACCCGGTCGCGGCTCGACGCGCGACCACTCCACCGACATCCGGTAGGTCTGCCGCCCGAGGTCGGCCATCAGCGCGGTGTCCTCTCGCCACCTGTTCCAGTGGTCGGTGGCGCGCAGCGGCGTGGTGCCGTCGGCGATCGTGCCGGGGAGCTGCGACCAGTCGTACCAGGTGTTGTTGCGGTCCCCGCCCTCGATCTGGAGGGAGGCGGTCGCCACCCCGATGAGCAGGTCGGAGGTGCGCACCAGCAGGTCGTCGTCGGCCATGGCGCACAGTGTGCCCCACCTGCGTCGTAGGGTGGCGGACATGACCGAGCCGGTGACCAGGCCCGACGCACCCTCCGTCGAGGAGCGCCGCGTCGCGCCGGGGGAGTGGGTCGCCGCCGTGCGGGCCGCCCGGGACGAGGGCTACGGCTTCTTCGACTGGCTGTCGGCGGTCGACGAGACCGACGCGCCGGCGAGCGACGCCCACACCGCGACCGGCGACACGGACGGTGCGGCCCAGGCTGCGACCGGCGACACGGACGGTGCGCCGGGTCCCGGCCTGGAGGTGGTCTGCCACCTGATGGACGTGCGGCACCTCGGCGGCGGGGGGCTGCGGAGGCTGCTGCTGCGCACCCGCGTGCCGGAGGGGACCTCCCTCGGCTCGGTCACCGGCGTCTTCGCCGGCGCGGGCTGGCACGAGCGGGAGGTCCACGAGATGTTCGGCCTGCCGGTCGAGGGCTTCGACGACGGGACGGGTATGGGGCTGCGTCCGTTGCTCCTGCCCGACGGCTTCGAGGGCACGCCCCTGCGCAAGTCCTTCCAGCTCGCGGCCCGGGCCTCCAAGCCGTGGCCCGGTGCCAAGGAGCCGGGCGAGGGCGGCGGCGCGACGGCGAAGCGGGCGCCGTCCCGGCGCCGGCTGCTGCCTCCCGGGGTGCCCGACCCGTCGTGGGGGCCGCGCGGCGACTGACGTCGTGACACCGTGGTTCACCGACGGGCTGTACGCCGACGGACGACCGCGACACGGCACTTCCGGCGTGGCGTCTCCGGACGGGCATACCCTGGGGCCCATGCGCCGCCCACGGATCGAGGCGACGTCGGTGTCGATCAGCACCGACCGGCCGCGCGAGCTCGCGCGCTTCTACGCCGAGCTGCTCGGGGTGGAGGTCGCGGCGGAGGAGGGGCCGCGACCGGGAGAGCCCGAAGGTGCGGGGTGGGCCCAGCTGCGGCGGGCCGAGGGACACCTGCGGATGACGGTGAACCTCGAGTACGACCCGCTCTACGAGGAACCGACCTGGCCCAGCGAGCCGGGGCTCCAGCAGCCGCAGGCCCACCTGGACCTGTGGGTCGACGACCTCGACGAGGCGGAGGCCTGGGCGGTCGAGCTCGGCGCCCGGCGGCACGGCGTCCAGCCGCAGGAGACCGTGCGGGTCATGCTCGACCCGCACGGCCACCCGTTCTGTCTCTTCACGAGCTGAGGTCGGCGCGCCTGAGGCACCCAGGTGGGTGGCCCGCGCCCGCCAGGTCCGTCAGGGGTGGCGGACGGTGATGTCGCCCAGCCCGCTGCGGGCGTGCACCCGAAGGTGCGGCTGGCCCTCGGCGGGGGCGCCGACCGGCTCGACGTCCTTGCGGACGGTGCCCAGCCCGGCGTTGAGGTCCAGCCACACCGGCTCGCCGCGGGGGACCGTGACGGTGATGTCACCGGCGCCGCTCTTGCACTGGCAGCTCCCGGAGAGCAGGCCCAGGCGGATGTCGCCCGCGCCGGTCGAGGCGGACACCTCACCCCCGCTGCTCTCCCGGACCCGGATGTTGCCGGCGCCCGCGCGCAGGTGCAGGGCGCCCTCGCTGGACTTGATCGTCACCGTGCCGGTCCCGGTCGTCGCGCTGCCGCCGGTGCACGAGCCGACCGTCAGGTCGCCCGCGCCAGTGCTGGCGGTCAGGCCGAGGCAGCGGTCGAGCCGCACCGTGCCGGCCCCGGAGCGGACCCTGGCGTCGGCGCTGGTGCCGGTGACGGTGATGTCGCCGAACTTGGTCGACGCCTCGACGGGGATCCCCCCTGGCACCTCGACCTCCACGTCGACCGAGCTGCCGGAGCCGGTGCCGATGGTGAGCGGGCCGAGGGAGAAGCCGCGGCGGCGGCCGTCGGGGCCGACGTCCTGGGCCGGCACGTCGACGAGCAGCACACCCTCGTCCACGCGGACGACCGCGCCGGAGACGTCGACGTCGCCGGCGTGGAGCAGGCGGACCTTGGCCAGGCCGTCGTCGGGCTGGCCCGGGTCGGTGGCGGCACGGTGGGTGACGGTGATGTCGCCGCGGTGGTTGCGCACCACGACGGAGGTGCAGCCGGTCACGTCGTGGGTGGTCGGGACGATCTCGGTGTTCATGGCGTCTCTCCTGCGGATCTTCAGGCCCAGCCGGTGACCCGGCGGGCCCCGGTGACGGCGGTGGTGGTGTCGGGGGTGGGGGTGGCGTCGTCGGAGGTGGCGGCGCGGACGGTGTGGACCAGCCAGGTGTTGAGCGACTGGCCGGCGGCGGCCGCGCGCTCCTCGGCGCGGACCTTGAGGTGCTCGGGGAGGCGCAGCGAGATCCGGGCGGTGTCGCCGCTCTCCGGCTCGAGGGGCTCCGGCGGCGCCGGAGGGGTCGGCGGCGCCGGCATGACCGGGGCGGAGGGCGCGCCGGTGCCGTGCCCGGTGCGGGTCACGGTGATGACCGGCTCGCCACCGCCCATCGTCACGGTGACGACGGCGTCGTCCAGCTCGGTGTTGACCTGGGCGGCGGTGTCGGACATGGCCCGCACGAGCGCGAGCCGCAGCCCGGGCTCGAGCGCGGCGCCCAGCCGCCCGGCGATGTCGCGCACGTGGTCGTCGGCCAGCGCGGTGGCGCGGTCCAGGTCGGCGGCCACGGAGTCGAGATAGGGAGTGAGGTCCATGACGCCAGTATGACGCCGACTTGACGCCAAGCGCAAGTCACCTCCCTTGACAGTGACATCATCATGATGTCAATATGGCGTCACAACCCCGACAGACCGACCGAAGGAACCGCCATGGAACACCTCATGAACGAGCTCGTCAGCCGCAGCATCGTCGCCGAGCGCGAGCGGGAGCTGACCCGTTCCGCCTCCTGGAGCCGGACCGCACGCCGCGTCCTCTCCCGCGGGCAGGGTCCGCGCCCGCCCCGCCGCCCCGGAGGCACGGCCGTCGCCGCCCACGCCTGACCGCCACCACCCCGGCGCGGGGGCAGCGGCGCGTCGCCGGTCTTGGTTAGTGTGAGTCGCGATGGTGTCCGAGCTTCCCCTCCTCGTCGAGGTCGTGCTGAAGGCCGTGGTGGTGCTGGCGGTCTTCCTCGTGCTGCCCCTCGGCCTGGGCCAGCTCGAGCACAAGTTCATGGGCCACATGCAGGGGCGGCTCGGAC
>QEUR01000284.1 GCA_003577095.1 Acidobacteriota bacterium | reverse complement strand
TTGACATGAGGCACTACGGAGATTGATGTCATTCACCAGAGGCGAGCAGCTCCCGTCAGCGCACCCACCGCTCCACCCCGGCCGCGAAGGACGCGGCGCCCAGGGTGTCGGCAACAAGGCAGGCCTGGTAGGCGTGGTAGGCGTCGGGGCGACCGGGCCAGGTGGTCGCGGCAGGGCTGTTGTCCGGCGCGAGCTCGTGCCGCCAGGAGCCTCCCTCGTGGTCGACGAGGTGCTCCTCGGCGTAGCGCCACCACCGCTCCGCGTCGGCGGCGTGCCGGGCCTCCCCCGTGGCCCAGTGCAGGACCGTGGAGGTCGCGACGGCCTCGGCCAGCACCCAGTGCATCCGCGCCCGCACCACCGGCCGACCCTCCCAGTCGGTGGTGTAGACGAACCCATCGTGGCCGTCCACCGCCCAGCCGTCCGCGACCGCCCGGTCGGCCAGCCGGACGGCCGCCTCGAGCAGACCGCCCGTGGAGGGGCGCGCGGCGGTGTGGACCATCGCCATCAGCCGCGCCCACTCCAGCCCGTGCCCGACGGTCGCCCCGTAGGGCCGGAACGGGTGGGCCGGCTCGTCCCGGTTGTGCTCCAGCAGCGGCTGCCACGACGCGTCGAAGTGCTCGGGGATGCGCCAGTTGTTGTCGCGCGCCCAGCCGGCCACCCGCACGCAGATGCGCTCCGCGCGGCGCAGCCAGGTGCGGTCGCCGAGCGCGGCCCCGGCGGCCAGGTAGGCCTCCACGGTGTGCATGCAGGAGTTGATCCCGCGATAGCTGTCCAGGACGCTCCAGGCGGCGTCCCACTCCTCCACGACGAGCCCCTCCTCCTCATCCCAGAACCGCTCCTCCTGCACGCGCAGCGCCGCGTCGAGCAGCTCGTCGGCGCGCGGCACGCCGGCGGTCCGGGCGCTGCTGGCGGCCAGAACCACGAAGGCGTGGGCGTAGGCCTGCTTGCTGCTCTCCTCGACCCGGCCGTCGCGGACCGCCGCGAACCAGCCGCCGTGCTCGTCGTCCCGCAGGGGGCCCTCCAGCAGCGACCGCACGCCGTGGGCCGCGAGCGCCATCAGCTCCTCCCGGTCCGGGCCGCCGGGCGCCGGCTCCTCCCCCGCGAGCACCCCGAGGGCGAAGACGTGCGTCATCCGGCAGGTGACGTAGAGCTCGACCGGACGGCCGGAGTCGACCCGGCCTCCGTCGTCCAGGTAGCCGAAGCCCTCCGCGCCCCTCGAGCCCCGGGCGAAGCGGAGCAGCTCGCCGCGCTGCTCCCTGCGGTAGGCCCAGCTGCCAGGGGTGCGTGCCGTGTCAGTCATCTGCTGCTCCCAGTCTCGCGGCCACGTCCCGGGCCCCCTCGTGCTCGAGGGCGTGACGGGCCTTCGTGTATGCCGTGCGCAGCCGCGGGTGGGCACCCACGCCTCCGAAGACGGGGACCAGGTCGAGCAGCGCGCCCGGTGCGTGCCGCTCGCGGGCGGCGAGCTCGAGCAGCTCGGCCGCCCGCCGGTCGGGCAGCTCCTCGGCGCCGGGCTCCAGGTGCCGGTCGAGGTGGCGGCCCCAGGCCGCCAGCACGGTCGCGCAGCAGGTGATGTCCCCGCCGGCCGCGAGCTGGTCGCGCAGCACCGGGACGAGGAACTTCGCCAGCCGCTCGGACCCGTCGACGACCTGCCGCCGCAGCGTGTCCGCCAGCGCGTCGCCGGAGAAGCGGGTCAGGAGCGAGGTGCAGTAGTCGTCCAGGTCCACGCCCGGGACCGGCGCCAGGGTCGGCCTGGCCTCCCGGTCCATGTAGCGCCGGAGGAAGCCTGCGAGACCGGGGTCACGGCATACCTCGTGGACGTGCTCGTAGCCGGCGAGCAGACCGAGGTAACCGATCGCCTGGTGGCTGGCGTTGAGCAGGCGCAGCTTCATCAGCTCGTAGGGTGCCACGTCCTCGACCAGCTGCACCCCGGCCCGCCCGAGGTCGGGGCGGCCGGCCGCGAAGTCGTCCTCGAGGACCCACTGCAGGTAGGACTCGCTGCGCACCGGGCACCGGTCCTCCACCCCGGCGCTCTCGCGGACCAGGGCCCGGTCGGCGTCCGTGGTCGCCGGGGTGATCCGGTCCACCATCGAGGAGGGGAAGGGCACCGAGGCCGCGATCCAGCCGGCCAGCTCGGGGTCGCGGGCGCGGGCGAGGCCGAGGACCGCCGTCCGCGCGACCTGCCCGTTGCCCTGCAGGTTGTCGCAGGAGACCACGGTGAAGGGGCCGGTGCCGCGGTCGCGCCGCAGCCGGAGCGCCTCGACGAGGTAGCCCACGGCCGACCGCGGCGCCGCCCCGCCGTCCAGGTCGGCCAGGATCAGCGGGTCGTCGGGCCGGAACTGGCCGGTGGCGTCGTCGACGCCGTAGCCGCCCTCGGTGATGGTGAGCGTCACGATCCGGGTGACCGGGTCGGCGAGCCGCTCGAGCACCGCCGCGGGGTCCTCCGGCGCGAGCCGGACGTCCACGAGGCTGCCGACGACGCGGGCCTGCGGGCTGCCGTCCGGCTCGACGGTGACGAGCGTGTAGAGCCCGTCCTGGGCCTGCAGCGAGGCGATCGTCCCGGCGTCTCCGGGGAGCAGCCCGACGCCGCACACGCCCCAACCCAGGTCCCCGGCGGCGAGCACGCGGTCGAGGACGACCGCCTGGTGGGAGCGGTGGAAGTTGCCGACGCCCAGGTGGACGACGGAGGGGACGACCGCGCGGCGGTCGTAGGCCGGCGTGGGGACGGACAGGCCCGGCAGGACCGCCTCGCCCAGGACCGGCTCGCGCCCGGCAGCCTCGGACAGGACGGCCGCGGGGAGAGTGGTCCCGGGAAGGGCCGTCATGCTGTGCCTCCCGCCGCGCGCGCGTCGTGGTCCTCGTCGTGGTCCGCGACCAGCGTGACCAGCAGGTCCGCCCGACCGGCCGAGCGCTCGACCACGTCCGCGTTGGCCATGTCGACGTCCCGCACCCAGGCCTGCGCCTGCTCCGCGGGCTCGCCGTCGGAGGTGCGCCGCCCGACCAGCCGGCGCACGCGCTCGGCCGGGGCGACGTCGACGAACCACACCTCGTCCAGGAGCGGGCGGACCCGCTCCCAGCCCGCCGCGTCGTGGAGCAGGTAGTTGCCCTCGGTGACCACGAGCGGCACGGCCCGGGGCACGGGGACCGCCCCGGCGACCGCGGTCTCGACCGACCGGTCGAAGGCGGGGGCCCAGACGACCTCGTCCTCCCGCGAGCGCAGCCGCTGCAGCAGGGCGACGAAGCCGGCGACGTCGAAGGTGTCCCACGCGCCCTTGCGCTGGCGGCGGCCGAGGTCGACGAGCGCCTCGTTGGACAGGTGGAAGCCGTCCATCGGCACGCCAGCGGCCAGGTCGCCCAGCGCGGCGAGCAGGGCGGCGGCCAGGGTCGACTTGCCGGCGCCCGGCGCCCCGGTTACCCGGGCGGGCGAGGCCGCGGGCCCGCTCGACGAGCTCGGGCACGGTGGCCACCAGCGCGGAGGGTCCGCTCAGCGGCACGTGTACCCCCCGTCGATCGGCAGGTGCACACCGGTGATCATCGAGGCGGCGTCGCTGAGCAGGAAGACGACGGGGGCGGCGACCTCGGCCTGGGTGGCCCACCGGCCCAGCGGCATCTGCTCCAGGAAGGGGCCGCCGACGTCCTCGCGGCCCCAGTAGAACTCCGACATCTCGGTCATCACCACGGTCGGGTGGACGCTGTTGACGCGGATGCCGTGCCGCCCCAGCTCCAGCGCGCTGACCCGGGTGATGTTGTCCAGCGCCGCCTTGGACGAGCCGTAGGAGATGTGGTTGTCCAGCGCCACGAGCGAGGCCTGGCTGGACACGTTGACGATGGAGCCGCCCCGCCCCAGCCGGACCATGGTGCGCGAGGCGTGCTTGATGACGAGCAGCGCCCCGCGGGCGTTGATCGCCATGACCTTGTCGAAGACGTCGATGTCGGTCTCCATCGGGGTGGCGATCTCGCCGCCGAAGCCGCCGCAGTTGACCACGCCCCACAGGTCGAGGTCCTCCAGCGCCGCGGCGATCTGCTCCTCGGAGGTGAGGTCGAAGATCGCCGTGCGGACACCCGTCTCGGCGACGAGCGGGGCCAGGCTCTCCTCGGAGCGGCCCGCCGCGATCACGTCCGCGCCCGCCGCGACCAGCTGGCGGACGATCTCACCGCCGATCCCGCCGGAGGCCCCGGTGACCAGCACCGGCCGGCCGTCGAAGCCCGTCATGCCGGCACCTCCTCGAGCCGCGCCGCGCCGTCGATCGTCGCCGCGAGCTCGGCCAGCCGCGGCCGGGCCCGGGAGCCGAGCAGCTGCTCGCGCTCCTGGCTGCTCATGGCCAGGCTGTCCTTCCACAGCGACCGGCCGGCCATCGCACCGCTGGCGCCGTGCTCGACCGCCTCGCGCACCTGCCCGACGAAGGTCTCGTGGTCCACCCCGGCCGAGAGCACCGCCCAGGGCACCCCGGCGGCGGCAGCGGTGACCGCCGCGCACGCCTGCGCCGAGCCCGGGTAGGCGAGCTTGAGCACCTTGGCGCCGTGCTCGACGGCGATCCGCGCGGAGTCCGCGACCAGACCGGGGAAGCGGGCGGCATACTCCTCCTCGGTCTCGTCCGCCAGCCGGTAGGTGAGGATCTCCACGACCAGGAGCACCTGCTCCTTCGCGCACGCGCGCACGAGCTCGTCGATCTCGGCGCCCACCCGCGCCACCGAGGCGGGCTGGTCGGGGCGGAGGTACCACAGCATCTTGGCCGCGTCGCCGCCCAGGTCGCGGACGGTGGCGGCCGTGACACCGGGGACGTAGCGGGTGTAGCGCAGCCCGTCGACCGTCTCGAAGCCGGAGGCGTCCAGGCCGACGACCAGCCCGGTGTGCGGCGCCAGGGTCCCGGCGTCGACGACCCCCGGCAGCGCGACCTCGGGGTCGAGCAGGATCGCCGGGGCGTGGTTGCCCAGGTGCGCGACCAGGTCCGCCTTGGCTGCGGCCAGCTCCTCCAGGGAGACGCCGTCGGGGCCGTCGGGGCAGTTCATCACGGCGCGCATGCCGTTGCGCTGGTCGGCAGCGACGACGAGCATCCGGCCCGCGGGGGTGGTGAGGCGCGCGAAGGCGCGGCGCTCGACCGTGGACATGGTGGTCACGATTCTTCTCCTAGGTATGCGGTGGAACAGGCTGTGGTCAGGCGGTCGCCGGGCAGCGGTGCAGGGCTCCGAGCGCGGCGCCGAAGGCGGTGT